>NZ_JAVRBM010000047.1:0-70940 GCF_034531255.1 Nostoc sp. ChiQUE01b
GCGCTTGAGCGCTGCTGTAAGGTTGTTGTCATGGTTTGATGATTGCGGTTATTTACGAATCAGGTAGGTTTGACTACCTGTTACATATCTTAAAGAACTTATTGCGTTTTGTAAAGGACTTTCACAAAAAATTTTTCTTTTAGGATTTACGCACCGACAACAGAAAATCCCCAATCCGTTGAAAAATGGGACTTTGGGTAAATTCTGTTCTAGAAATTTTGTAAAAACCGCTTAACTAAATGCCTCTGCTATCAAATCCGATGCCAGTCTCGTAGAGAGCGTCTGGCTGTGACAGGGGCGAACAGAACTTTGGTGGCCGCTCGAAACTTCTTCTTCAAAGACGCTGCGTTTAAAAGTAGAAGTACGGTAAACGCACAGAGAGAAGAAGGAGAAATAATTTCGGTGCAAGCAAATTTAATATAGGAATCATATTTGATTTCTGAAATTATCTACGTAGCTGGGGAGTAGGGAGTAGAGAATAGGGAATCAGGCTTTTCGAGTTATACGGAGTTTTTTCAAAAGTAAATAAGCAGGGGTGCAGGGAGCTATTAGCTGGGGAGAAAAACCACGCCACTTGCGGGTGGCTTTTACCAAGAGAGAAAACGAGCAGGGGTGCTTTCGTGCCACTTGCAGGCGAGGTTTGTACCTTTCTTTTTCCCTGTCCCCTGCCCCCTCCCCCCTGGTTATTGTAGAGAGTTTTATGTAGATCCTTTATAAAAACCATAGTTTGTGAATTGTCAAATAAATATTTTGTGTAAAATTTTTATATATTTTTAGGCATTTTCATAAAAATAAAATACTCAGCACTTTTTGATAATTTCCATTATAGTTCCTTTAGAAAAGGCCAGATTTTACTTGGTTTTAACTTAAAAAAATATATCGTCATCTAACCAATAACACTTAAAAAATTAGATACTAGTTTCAACAAACAGTTGTTTACAACTCTAGTAATGTCACTATGGTATCTGAAACATTTTTAAGTGAAAATGATTTACGCACCTCAAATTTATATATGTAGCATGAATATTACTTGTATATGTTGGGGATGTCTTAAAGATTTATTAATCAGGGTTTTACTAGCTAAATATACTTTTGTATTCCAAAAAGTATGTTTTCTAATTAGATAATTATAGCTAAATATCTACCTAATATCAACAAGATATTCAGTATGAATACGATGAAGAAGTCGTAGTATTTTCATATCTGATATTTTCGGAAAAATCTCAAAAATTTAAAAAAGTGATGCAAGAAATCGATTTAAATTTAATTCATAAATTAGTAGAAATTCAAGTAGAAAATTATCCTCATGCTGTAGCTGTTATTTTTAAAAATGAGCAGTTAAGCTATGAAGAACTTAACCAAAAAGCGAACCAAATAGCACACTATTTGCAGAAACTAGAAGTTAAACCAGAAGCTTTGGTAGGGGTGTGTGTAGAGCGATCGCTAGACATGGTAATTGCACTGCTAGGGATTCTGAAAGCAGGTTGTGCCTATGTTCCTCTTGACGCTACTTATCCTAAAGAGCGTTTAGGTTTCGTGATTGAAGATACTCGACTTCCGATCTTATTAACCCAACAGCATTTACTAAAATCGATTCCTCAACACCAAGCTCATACTATCTGTATAGATAGTGATTGGCAAAACATTGCACAACAGTCTGTGGATAACCCAGTCTGTGAAGTCCAACCTGACAATCTTGCTTATGTGATTTACACATCGGGTTCTACAGGTAGACCTAAAGGCGTAGCACTGGAACATCGCAATACAGTTGCCCTAATTGACTGGGCAAGAAAATTTTTTACTCCTGAACAATTAAAAGGAGTACTCTGCTCAACATCATTATGTTTTGATCTATCGGTTTTTGAATTATTTGTCACTCTCAGCTGTGGTGGTAAGGTTATTCTGGCTGAAGATGCTCTACAGTTACCCAATTTGCCAGCCGCATCGCAAGTAACTTTGATTAATACCGTGCCTTCAGCGATTTCTACATTACTGAGAATGAACGGTATTCCGGCGTCGGTGAACACCATTAACTTGGCAGGTGAACCGTTGCAAAATGCCCTAGTGCAGCAACTTTATCAGTTGAAACACATTCAACAAGTGTTCAATCTCTACGGCCCCACAGAAGATACCACTTACTCTACCGTTGCCTTAATAGACAAAGAATCGAGAGAAATTCCATCAATTGGTCGTCCAATTTCCAACACCCAAATCTACTTACTTGACTCTCGACTCAATCCTGTACCTGATGGGGCTGAAGGTGAAATTTATATTAGTGGAGCAGGTTTAGCCCGTGGTTATCTGAATTTTCCAGAATTAACAAATGAGAAATTTGTTGTTAACCCTTTTAGCAATCAACCGGGGTCACGACTTTATAAAACAGGAGACCTCGCAGTTTACTTGCCTAATGGCAATCTCAAGTTTTTAGGTCGCATAGATCATCAAGTCAAAATTCGCGGCTTTCGGATTGAACTGTTAGAAATCGAGGCACGTTTGAGTCAACACCCAGCAGTCCGTCAGCTAGTTGTTGTTGTCCGTGAAGATGTACCAGGTAATCAGCGCTTAGTCGCTTATGTAGTGCCAAATTCTGCCGGAGATCGCTTACAAGACATCACTCCCAAAACTCTGCGTAGTTTTCTGCATCAGAAGTTGCCTAAGTACATGATACCTTCAGCATTTGTCGTGCTTGATGAGTTACCCATGACTCCCAATGGCAAGATTGATCGTCGTGCCTTACCTATCCCTAAATGCTTCCAAAGAGAGCAAGGAAATTACACTGCACCTCGTACCTCATTAGAAAAAGAACTAATTGAGATTTGGATTGAGCTACTAGGGATAGAGCCAATTAGTATTTACGACAATTTTTGTGAATTAGGAGGACACTCCTTACTAACTATTCAACTCATTGCCGAACTCAGACAAGTATTTCAGTTAGAGTTAACTTTAGAAAATTTTCTCCACATGCCAACCGTTGCAGGTCTTGCACAAACTATTGAAGCTCTCCGTCAAGCCGCAACCGTTCCTATACCAAGCAAACCTCCAGAAACAAAAATATTACTAGACTCCTCAATTCACCCACAAAACACTCTGACCGAACCTGTATTGGATCTTTTATTAACAGGTGCTACAGGATTTTTAGGCACTTTTTTACTCTTTGAACTGCTGCAACAAACTCGCTCAGATATCTATTGTCTAGTTCGTGCTAGCAGTATTGAAGAAGCTAGAGTCAGAATTATCGGCCGACTAAAGTATTATCAACTCTGGCAAGAAGACCTCAGTGACAGAATCATCCCGGTTCTAGGAGACTTAAGCAAGCCACTTTTGGGGATAGAGGTACAACAGTTTTCTCGGTTGGCAGAAAAGATAGACATTATTTACCACTGTGGGGCATCTGTGAATATGGTGTATCCCTATTCAGCTTTGGAAAGTGTTAATGTTTTGGGCACTCAGGAGGTTTTACGGTTAGCCAGCCAAAGCAAAATTAAGCCAATGCATTTCATCTCCACCGTGGATGTTCTGTCATCAACGAATAATGGTATTGCAATAGTCAGAGAAGAAGATACTGATACTGTTGCGAATGGCCCATATCTCCATAGTGGTTATGCACAAAGCAAATATATCGCTGAACAGTTAGTTAAAATGGCATACACCAGAGGTTTGCCAGTCTCCATCTATCGACCAAGCAACATCATGGGGCACAGTAAAACAGGCTTATGCTCAACCACAGGTTTCTTACCAAGGATGATCAATGGCTGTATTCAAATGGGTATTGCCCCTGAGGTAGAGGCAGTATTAAATCTTGTGCCAGTGGATTATGTGAGTCAGGCGATCGTCCATCTGTCACGCCAACAGAAAATATGTGGTCAAGCTTTTTACATTGTAAATCCAGAACCTATTGAGTGGAAACAACTAGTTAACTGGATGGAGGCTATAGGCTATCCACTACAACAGGTTTCCTATGAAATTTGGTATGACAGGTTACTTCAACTTGGAAAACACAATTCCGAAAATCCACTAGCCCCCTTAGTAAGCATTTTAACGTATAATTTCATTCAAAAACTGCTAGGAGCATTTCAGTTTAAGTCAAAAAATACCGTCAATGAATTGAATCGCCATTCTATCTTCTGTTCTCCAGTAAATAGCGAATTACTAAAGACTTACTTCTCATATTTCAGCGAAAGTAGTTACTTAAAACCTCCTGTTTCCAGTAGTGAATGGAGAAGTTTAGTTTTTTCCACAAACTCAATGAAAAGTGCTGAGTTCCGAGTGCTGAGTTAAAAGACCGCCCACCAGGAGCGGGGCATTAACCATAGTAATAAATTTTTTAAGTAAGAAAAAATACTCAGTACTCAGCACTCAGTACTGAGATAGTAAATCTAGATAAGCAAGGAGACTATGAACAAAGTGCGATCGCCAAAATTGCCAACATGCACGCCATTTAAAGGATGTGAAAATGAGCAGAAAGTGGATCAATGGGTTAAAAATGCGAGTATCTGTGCCCAAGGTAAATAATATTGCTCAATGTCAGCACACAGCTTCGCTAACACAACAAACGCTAATCAAAACCGCAGTCAGCATTGGAGTGGTGATTGTGGTATCCACTGGTATTGCTTATTTTAAACTGATTTCCAGCATTACTACTGAGGCATTGGCTGCGGTTGAGAAATATGTCCAACTCCGGGCACAACGAGAAAATAAAATTTTTATTCTGGCCCAAGAAAATCATGTCCTACTTAAACAGGCTCTCTTAGCAAGGTTAAAAGCACAGAGCGATCGCGATCCCAAAGTTGAATTTGACCAACTGTTTGTCAGAATGGCAGACGGTACTATTCGCAATCGTGCGAGTAAATTTGATCTTCAAAAATCTCCGGGCATATTTCTTGGCCAGAACATCAGTATAAATCCTGATATCAGACGACGTGTCGTAGCCTATTTTGATGAGCTGAGTGCTTACGGCCCAGCATGGCGTAACCGCTTTGTCAACACCTACATCCAGATTCCAGAAAATGGAATTGCCATCTATATGCCCACCTATCCTTGGGTACAGAATGCACCCCAGGATAAATCTTTTCGAGTCACGGATGATGAGTCTTTTTATATTACCAACAAAGCTCATAATCCAAAACGCGAAACTGTCTGGACAGGAATTTATTACGACCAAGTAGCTAAGGCTTGGATGGCTTCCTGCGTCACACCTGTGGATATGAACGGCAAACACATTGCCACGATTGGACACGATATTTTTATTGGTGAATTGCAGCATCGTACAATTAACGACGCATTAGAAGGTACTTACAACATGCTTTTTCGGGAAGATGGGCGATTGCTAGCTCATCCGGCTCTCATGAAACAGATTCAAAAAGAAAAAGGCAAATTCGAGATATTAAATTCTGGAGATTCCCATTTACGCAACATTTTTAAATTAGTTAGCCAACAACACGATCGGGTTATTGTTGACAACCCCCAAAATGATGAGTATTTAGCAGTCACCAAACTTGAAGGGCCAAATTGGTATCTGGTGACTGTTTTTCCTAAATCATTTCTGCAAAAAAAAGCATTTATAACTGTTCAATTCGTCATATTTTTGGGTCTGACATCATTGCTAATTGAAATTGTGGTGGTGTTTTTAATTTTACGTCGCCAAATTTCTTCTCCTTTAACTAAACTAATGGCAGCAACTGAAAGTGTTGCTGCTGGCAATTGGAACATTGAACTGGATGTAACACGACAAGATGAGTTAGGTCGTCTCGCATATTTATTTCAGAAAATGGCCCAGGAGTTGCAAGAGTCTTTCACCACTCTAGCAAAGACCAATGAGGAGTTAGAGGTGCGAGTAGATAAACGCACAGCTGAACTTCAGGCGGCTAAAGAAACAGCTGATAGCGCTAGTAAAGCTAAAAGCGAATTTCTCGCGAATATGAGCCATGAACTACGCACGCCTCTCAATGGTATTTTAGGTTACGCCCAAATCCTTCAAGGCTCAAAAAATCTCACTGAAAAAGAGCAAAAGGGTATTAGGGTTATTAGTCAATGTGGTTCCCATTTATTGACTTTGATTAATGATATTCTTGATATTTCCAAAATTGAAGCTCAGAAGCTAGAACTGTATCCGACAATTTTTCACTTTCCTTCATTTATTCAAGGAATTTCGGAAATATTTCGGATGAAAGCTGAACAAAAGAATATTGAATTTTTATATGAAGCTGATGAACATTTGCCTATAGGTATCCAGGCTGATGAAAAAAGGTTGCGGCAGATTTTAATTAACTTACTGGGTAATGCTATCAAGTTTACTGACAAAGGTTTTGTGAAATTTATAGTTAGAAAAGAAAAGCTGAAAAGCAGCGTTTCTGGAGAAGCATCAATCTATCAAATTCGTTTCCAAGTTGAAGATACTGGTGTCGGTATGTCCAATGAGGAATTAACAAAAATATTTTTACCATTTGAGCAGGTTGGTGATCTTAAAAAGCAATCACAAGGAACAGGATTAGGGTTAACTATTAGTCAGAAAATTATTGCCATGATGGGTGCTAGTTTAGAAGTGCAAAGCCAATGGGATAGGGGTAGTATTTTTTGGTTTGAAGTAGAGCTACCTGAAGCAAGAGAGTGGGCAGAAAAATCTAAAGTTTTTTCACAAGTAACTATCCTTGGTTTCCAGGGTGAAAAACGAAAAATATTAATGGTAGATGACCATTGGGAAAATCGTTCAGTAGTTGTTAATTTGCTAGAACCTCTGGGATTTGAAGTTATAGAATGCGGTAATGGTCAAGAAGGTTTGGTAAAAGCAACTGATTGTAGACCTGATTTAATTATCACCGATATCTTGATGCCTGTGATGAATGGATTTGAATTGATACATCATCTACGAAATTCTCCTGATTTAAAATATGTGAAGATTATTGTTTCATCAGCAAGTGTATATAAGACTGACATCCAAAAAAGTCTAGATGCGGGTGGTGATGACTTTCTTACCAAACCTGTGCAAGCAATTGATTTGCTAGAAAAGCTCCAAAAGTGTCTAAACTTGCAATGGATTTACGATCAAAACTCTGAAGGAAAAAATCAAAATGTTTGTGCTTTAGAAATAGGACAACAAAAACAAAATTTTTTATCTCTTAAAAAACAAATAATACCTCCACCGCCAGAAGCTCTGTCTAAGTTATATGAACTTGCTTTAAAAGGTCGTATTAAAGCTTTACAATTGGAATTAGAACAACTAACAGAAGAACATCAGGAATTAACTCCATTTGCTCAAGAAATTTATCAGTTAACTAAAAAATTTCAAGTCGAAAAGATTCAAAGCTTTATTCAAGAGTTTCATAAAACAAATAATTTTTAAAATTTCGATTTTTAAATCACATTAATAATTTGGCAGGGTTTATAATGCATCTATCTGACACAAATGTAGTTTTAATTGTCGATGATATTTCCACCAACTTAGAAGTGCTTTCAGAAGCCCTAACAGATGCGGGATTTGACGTTGCAGTGGCAACTAGTGGCGAAAGTGCTCTCAGACAAGTTGAATACGATTTACCAGCATTGATATTGTTAGATGTGATGATGCCGGGAATTGACGGATTTGAAACGTGTCGGCGATTAAAAGCTAATGCCAACACAAAAGATATACCAATTATTTTTATGACTGCTCTTAGTGACTCTATAGATAAAGTTAAAGGGTTGTCGCTAGGTGCTGTAGACTATATCACCAAGCCGTTTCAACAAGCAGAAGTACTAGCCCGTGTCCAAGTTCATGTGCAACTGCGAAATGTCAGCACAGCACTGGAGGAGCAAAATCTGCGTCTGAAACAAGAAATTGAGGAACGTATTGCCGCAGAAGTTGCGTTGCAGCAGCTGACTCAGGATTTAGAGCAGCGGGTAGCAGAAAGAACTAAAGAACTTTCACAAGCTTTCCACACTTTACAAAAAGCTCAAGTTCAGCTTGTGCAATCAGAAAAATTAGCTACTTTAGGCCAATTAGTAGCTGGTGTTGCTCACGAAATTAATAATCCAGTCAATTTTATTTATGCCAATATTCATCATGCTAATCACTATATCCATAACTTACTAGAGCTAATACAGCTTTATCTAATTCAGTGTCCTCATCCCACTGCCGATATTCAGAAAAAAATCAAAGAAATTGACTTGGAATTCTTGATTGAAGATTTACCACAACTTTTTTCCTCAATGGAGATCGGCGCTGAAAGAATTAGTGAAATCGTCAAGTCTTTCCGTACTTTTTCCCGTCATGATGAAGCGGAAGTTAAAACAGTAGATATTCATGAGGGTATTGATAGTACACTGAGAATTCTCGAACATCGCCTGAATCCAAAATCGGCGCATCAGGCTATTCACATCACTAAAAAATATGGGAATTTAGCTAAAGTTGAGTGCTATGCAGGAAAAATGAACCAAGTGTTTATGAATATCTTAAGTAATGCGATTGATGCTTTGGAAGAAGTAATAGGTACTTATGACTGTTTTATTCCCCCTACTATTTGGATTTACACACATATTGTAGAAGCGGAATATATTGCAATTAGAATTATTGATAATGGTCCTGGAATATCCCAGGAAATTCAAAAACGATTATTTGATCCTTTCTTCACAACTAAACCTGCTGGTAAAGGTACAGGTTTAGGTCTATCGATTAGCTATCAAATTGTTACTGAACAACACGGTGGTTCATTGTGTTGTATCTCTAATCCAGGTAAAGGGACAGAGTTTGTAATTCAAATTCCACTTCGGCAGTCAACATTCTCTTATTATAAATGGCAGCCATCTCCAGATTTATTTGAATTCTTGACACAGAGTTAACTGACTTGAAAGTGCTGAGTTAGGAGTTAAGAGTAACGAACCACTCCAGACACAGCGGCGAGTCGGAGCACAGGCTTTTGGCAATCTGTTATGTCATGTCCGGTTAATTAGTTATAATTCCCGTAATCTATGCAGAAACCGGAAAACCCTCTTTCCCCCAGCTAAGTGCCCCCAGCAAGAACTGCGGTCTTAGTGATAAGTCTTTCACCGGACACGATATTAGTGCAGTGGTAGCGAGTCGGGAGAGCAGCACAAGCAGCACACTGCACGAACGAGCGTCCACAGGAGCGTCACTTTTAAGGATTGAAATAATTGAAAGCTTCTGAGAGGTAATCAGCAGCAGATGCTACTACTGCGATCGCACTTTCATAATCTAGGCGCGTTGGCCCCAAAACTCCCACACTTCCTACGGGTATCGAACCTCGACGATAGTTAGAAGAAATCAAGGTGCAGGTACGTATCGGTTCTAATGGATTTTCTGCACCAATGCGAACCGTTACCTTTGGTTTATCACCATCTTCCGGCTCTGGTTCCTCAAATATTAATCGCCACAGTTGGTCTTGTTCTTCTTCCAGCAGGTGGATAATCGTTTGTACCTGCTGTAACTGGGAAAATTCCGGCTGGCGCAAAACTTCTGACACACCCCGAACCATAATTTGGGTTGCGGTTGGTGCAAGAGTGCGACGAGTCAATTCGGCAACTGAGTTTTTCAAGAATTCCCCGTAACGTTGGAACTCCTGATCTAGTTCGCTCCAGTTGAGGTAGGCTAATTCCAACAGACTTCGCCCCCGCAGATGACTATTCAAAAAGTTAGAAACAATCTGCAACTCGCGATCAATTACCTCTGAATCCCGTTGTGTTTCTTCTGGTGTTGGCGACAAATCCATCAATTTGGAATGTGTCTCGTAACCATCAGTTACCACAATCAGCATGATCCGTCCGGCTTCAATTTGCACTAATTGCAGATGTCGCAATAGCGCTGTGGTCGTTTGCGGCATAGTGATCAAGCTAATGCAACCACTCAAGGTTGCTAAAATCTGCGCGGCTCCTTGCAGTAGGGTTTCTAAACTCCGATCTTGCCACTGTAGCTGCTTTTGCAATGCCACCTCTACTTCTCGCCCTAAAGTTTCCGTACCACCTCCCTGCGGGACACTGCGCGAACGTGGAAGCAAGCTACGCGTAACATCTGTCTGCGACACGCTGCGCGAACGCAGAGAAGGTGTAATTAACTGGTCAACATAAATGCGATAGCCTGAGTCTGAAGGTACACGTCCAGCAGAAGCGTGTGGTTGGTAGAGCAATCCAGACTTTTCTAAAACGCCCATGACATTGCGAATTGTCGCCGAGCTTACGCCCAGATCGTACTCCTCAACTAAAGCCTTTGAACCAACAGGCTCTGCCGTAGCAATATAGTGACGTACCGTTGCCCAAAGTATATGCTGTTGTCGATTTGTTAACTGAACTTCCATTATGGTATGTTTTGCTGAAGGCAAATTTTAATCAAACTCTGAAGAAATTTGTAAATTTAATCAAAAACAGAAAATATTAATAATTTATTAAGATAGCAAATTATATAACTATATTATGATAAGTATTTTTAAACTTTATATACATACAACATTTTTTAAGAGTAGGGTTGAAATAGTAGTTCAACTTTTTTGTAAAAACTGCTAATTATAATGTACCCTTACGATGCTTCTTTCTAACCGTATTTTTGCACAACTTTCCACTTGCAACAGTATTATTAGATACGTATCTTTGTGCAAGGGCTAATGCTGAAGGGCCAGTCGAAAAGTTTTGTGCAGATGTACCTGATACCCAAATTCTAAACTTTCCAGCAAGGCTATAAATTGATGTACTTCTGCTTTTAGCATAGCAAACGCCAGATGGAAGGGTAAGTTCCATCTCAGTGATGTATCTGAAAAAGCTAATATTGAGGAATTGAAGGGTCTATTAGTAGGGAATAAGCATCAATACCACCCGAAATATTTTGCACATTTGTAAAACCTTGAGCAATCAACCACTGGCACATCTGAGCAGAGCGGATGCCGTGATGGCATAACACCAGGGTTTCAGCTTGGGGATTGAAGAGGGTAGGTACTTGATCTCCCCATTCGGCAAATTGACTTAAAGGTAGGTTGACAAAGCCCTCAATGCTAGCGATCGCCAATTCTTCTGGTTCCCGCACATCTACGAGCTGAATACTTGTATCACTAGAAGAAAGACGTTGCGCCAGTTCTTCTACACTAATTTGGTTCATGGGTTGACTAAAAGAATTCCCTATAAACAGTCCTAATCCTATTTATGGTGACAGAAAATCTCTGCCTTTGCATGAGTATCCATTCTCAAGAGGGTTGATTAATTCTGCTAGGCTTTCTGCTTAAATGGCTGTAAACCGTCTTTTTTAATAGGTTTAATGTGAATAGGCAACGTTCATTTATTGGTTTTATCGTAGCTGGGGCGATCGCCCTGCTAGTAATTGCGATCGCAGGCTTTTACTGGTTTTTCGCTAAAAGTCCGGCTAACCTCATTGCTTCTAGCTCTGGGCCTGGTGCAGCCATATTCGTGTCGAAACTTTCTCCTGCAATGGTTTCGTTATTGACCAATCCTGACCGTTTGCAGGCGTTGGAGCGCGAAGAGGAACTATCTAAACTTAAAACCAGTTTATTCGCCAAGAGTGGCATAGATTACAAACAAGACATTCAACCCTGGTTAGGGGACGAAATTACATTAGCGATCGCTACCTTAGATATCGATCGCGACCCAGAAAACGGACAACAGCCAGGGTATTTGTTGGCATTAGCAACCAAGCAACCACAGAAAAGCCGCGAGTTTGTCGAGTTGTTGTTTTCTAAACGAGCCTTAGCTGGGGCAAACTTAGCTGTTGAACAATATAAAGGTGTAAAACTGATTTCTGATAATTCTCAACCAGAACAAAACTTGCTTGCTGGTGCTGTTGTCGGTGAAAGCTTTGTCTTATTTGCCAACGATCTGAAAGTACTACGAGATGCTATCAATAACGTCCAAGCGCCCGATCTGAATTTGACTAGCTCACCCGAATACCAAAAAGCTACCAAAGAACGGCTCAAAGGGCGATTAGCTGTAGCTTTCTTGAATCTTCCCATCGTTGCAAAATGGCAAGGGTTAGAGTTACCAGAACAACTTTATAACAGTCAAATCATATCCTTGGTGTTAAATCCTAAAGGATTACTGGCAGAAACCACCATTTTGACTTCATCGGAAATTGTCCCTCCATCTGCACCACTATCTAAACCTGTGAGAGCATTACAGTATGTTCCAGCATCCGCAGGTTTAGCAATTTCCGGCTCGAATTTGAGTAATTTGGGTGACAGCGATTTAGCCAAGCTCTGGAGACAAGCAACAGCAACTATCTATGGTTCTGAGGAAGATGTGGTTTCTCGGTTAGCAAAACCTTTGGCAGATGTTCAAAAACGCTGGGGTATAAATTTACCAAAGGATATTTTTAGCTGGGTACAAGGAGAATATGCTATAGCATTGTTACCTGACAAAGAGCAAACAACCCCACATTGGATTTTTGTGGTGGAAAAATCCGAAGGTGTAGAACAAGGCGTTGCTCGATTAGATGCGATCGCCTCATCCAACGGACTCAGCATCAATACCCTGAATATAGACAAGCAAAAAATCTCCGCTTGGACAGAGTTAACCACAGCTACAAAAAAAAGTGATGTTAAAGAAGGAGCATCTTTCAGCATTGAAACAAAAGTGCGGGGATTGCATACAACTTTAGGAAATTACGAGATTTTCGCGTCTGACTTGGAGACGATCAATGAAATTTTCACAACCAAGGGTAATTCCATAATTGACAATCCCAATTTCAAAGATAGTATCGCTGCAATTCCCCTACCAAACCAAGGCTATATATATCTTGACTGGACAAAGAGCCAGAATTTGTTAGAGCGTCAAGTACCGATTCTCAAATTAGTGGAAGTCTTAGGTAAACCATTTTTTAACAACCTGCGATCGCTCACAGTGAGTAGTTATGGAACTGACACGCGATCGCTCAAAGGTGGCGTTTTTTTCAAACTCCATAATTCGTGAGATTTTCATAAAACCTCAAAGTACAGAAGGGAAAAAACTCTTTTCCCTTCTGTACTTTCTTACCTCATAATATTTACGTAGATATTGTGTAGCATTTACTAATTAATGGCTTGATTGCCAAAATGCCCCACTATCAACGAGCGCGATTTAATTAGGACTTACGCAAAACATAACGAAAGTAGCGGTAATTCATGAATTACCGCTATGCAATAATCAGGTTTACAGGGACATCTTGCGTAAGTCCTGTTAATGTTGCTGTCTAGATTGAGAAACAACCTAGCAATTAGCTGTCCATTTTCTAAAACATTAACTGTGGCACATTTTAATGTGGCACAACCAACTGAAATATCACTGTAATTTTTTCACTAGAATATGTATATATCACTACTCATTTAAAAGCCTGTTGGAGGGCTACTATGAAATACTGTTGCCCCCGACTTCAGTTTCGCGGCGGTTGGTTGGTAGCTATACTTACCGCCATCACAGCTACCCCTGCAATAGCACAAACAGCAAACTTTGGTACTTTCAAATTATTAACAAGCTTTGATTCAGCACAAGTAACAGTGCAGGGGTTTACAGGTGGTTCTTACTCATTATCTGCCATCAGTAACCGCGATCGCGATCAAAGAGCCTGCATTGGCTTTGCCGATCCCAAACCAGATCACATTATGGTTTTGGAAAAGGACTTTTCCCAGCTAACAATCCAAGTTGATAGCAACAACAACGACACCACTTTAATCATCCAAGGCCCAGGTCAAACAACAATTCGTTGCGGCGATGATACTGGCAAAAGTAAAGATGCTAGCGTTAGCGATCGCAACTGGAAAAGGGGCACTTATCGGATTTGGGTAGGTACATTTAATCCTGGGGTCAAGCGGGATTATACTCTGAAAGTGGAGCAGCAGTGAAATAGGGAGTGCTGAGTTAGGAGTTAGGAGTTAGGAGTTAGGTGATTAATAACTAATGCCCAATGCCCAATGCCCAATTTTTACGTGTAACACCTGAAAGGATAATATGGGATAGTAGCTTGTTGTGCTTTCCGAGGGTGCTATCTCGTGCTATCTATACTGCGTGCTGACTTTCGTATCATATTTGAACGTGACCCAGCTGCCCGTAACTGGTTGGAAGTTTTATTTTGTTACCCTGGTTTGCAAGCCTTGTTATTCCATAGGCTGGCTCACTGGTTGTATAGTGTTGGTCTTCCCTTTATTCCGCGCCTGATTTCTCACTTGGCTCGGTTTTTGACTGGAATTGAAATCCACCCTGGTGCAACAGTTGGGCAAAGTGTGTTTATTGACCACGGGATGGGTGTAGTAATTGGTGAAACTGCGATTGTCGGCGACTATGCCCTAATTTATCAAGGTGTCACCCTTGGAGGTACTGGTAAAGAATGTGGCAAGCGCCATCCTACTATGGGCGAAAACGTCGTAGTTGGAGCTGGAGCGAAGGTACTGGGCAATATCCAAATTGGCAATAATGTCCGTATTGGTGCTGGTTCTGTTGTTTTAAGAGATGTGCCTTCAGACTGTACTGTGGTAGGTGTGCCTGGGCGCATTATGTATCGTTCTGGAGTTCGGGTTTCACCTCTTGAACACAATAACTTACCAGATTCAGAAGCTCAAGTAATTCGTGCTTTAGTAGACCGGATTGAGGCTTTGGAAGAACAAATACAAACCCTTCAGCGCACCAATTCTTCAGAAAAAACTCCTGTTTTAGTGGGTTCTTTAGCAGCGAAAGAGGACGAGCTAACCCATGATACTCGCTGGTGCAACCTCAAGGATAAGACTATCCAGGAATTTCTAGATGGTGCTGGCATTTAAAAAAGTGAGAAGTTAAGAGTGAGGAGTGAGGATTGAAGAAGAATTCAGAAGTCAGAATTCAGGAGCGGAGCAAGGAAAGCTCCGCCTCCGGTCAGAATCAATGAGTGGCGGGTCTGAATCCCCCACTGATTGAAGACCACCAAATTGAAAATTTGGTGGGGGTCTTAAACCCGGTTATTCATTCTGAATTCTGAACGGCAGTTGCTACAACGGAGGGAACCTCCCTCCGGGTTCGGCAGTTCCTCATGGGGGAAACCCCCAAGACCGCGGACTGCCTCACCGCAACGCACTGCCTCCTCCTGACTCCTGAATTCTGTTAGATAAAAATCATAAATGTCAGGTTTGCAGTTTCCAACTCCTAACTCCTGTAGAGATGCGATTAATTGCGTCTCTATTCCAATATTTAAGGATTAATCGCTTGGCTAGACCACTCTTGCTGGTCATCACGGTGGTAAAGCCATCGATTTTGTGGTTCGCCGCGTAATTCTAAGTGATCTACCTGCACCGGATCGAGTAGCAGTAGACAAAAATTAGCCACTGGCTGCATGGGTTCGGGTGCTGGTGGTGCAAAAGCTTCTGGGTTTTCAACTCTGGGTTTACCAGGATGCGGCCAAGCAAACTGTAAACGCGCCGCATCACTCAATTCTTGCCACATTGCGATCCGCGCTGGCTGTAGATTGTGGTCAGAATCATCACCGCTTACTAGGGTTAAACAGCCAGTGATGCGGAATTGTTCTCGTGTATTAGGAAAATACCAGCAAACTTCTGCCCAAGGTTGTTGCTGTATCTGGTCGGTTTTGGCGCTACGGTTATCGGTGATAAATTTTAGCTGGTTTGTATCTTCTAGAAAGCCGCGAAAGACTAGGGTACGATTAGGAGGGCGACCGTTTGTCTGTAGCGTTGCTAGTTGCAGGTAACGGGCATAAACAAGGCTGCGGTTGCGATGGAGTGCATGAGCGATCGCACCTCGCCAAGGAGCAAGAGACATTATACAATTCTGTTGGTAATCTAGCGCCAGGTATTCTTGAACATCCTACCATTTCAATACTCCTGGTTGAGCGCCAGTGATTCCTAAAAGTTCTCTAACGCTATAAAGCTTTAAGATTTTGTTGCTGTAATATATAGCAAGGGACTGGGGACTGGGTGAAAAGTCTTTTGGTGTCTAAGTTTTATCATCTTTTGATGTCCTAACCAGCTTGGCTGTTGCTATATATAAATTCTTAATATAAATAATACCTAATGAGTTCCTTACCCGCTAATCGTGCTAATACCCTTAAAGCTGCTTTTCGTGTTTGTGATGTAGCTCCTCTAGTGAGTAATAGAGATATTGAACGTTATTATGTTGATTTATCAAAAGTTCGCAAGACACAGGCAATTAGTACTGTTAAAAAACGTTTAGATTTTCTGGAACCCGCCGAATTTTGCAGCCTTCTATTCACTGGACATCGGGGATGCGGTAAAAGTACAGAATTAAGGAAGATTCAGCAAGAATGGGAATCTCAATATAAGGTTATTTATATAGAAGCCGACGCTGAACTAGATATATTAGACGCAGAATACACAGATTTATATTTGGTAATTATTAAAAAAGTTGCTGATGTGCTATACGCATCGGAATTAAATTTTGATGCCAAACTTTTAAACAATTTTGAGTCTTGGTTTAAAGAAATTACTCAAGAAACTGAACAAACAGTTGAAAGGTCAGTAAGTGTCGGTGTTCAGGCAGAAGCAGGTATAAAAATTCCCTTTATTTCAAAACTATTGAGTAAAATACAAGCTCAAATTAAAGGTGCTGACAAACAAAGAAAGACGGTTCGTCAGAATTTACAAAAAGATATTGGTCGTTTACAAGCAGATATAAATTTGTTGTTAGGTGATGCTTTTGTCAAGCTTAAATCCAAATACCCGGAATATGAAAAAGGATTTTTAATTATATTTGATAACTTAGACAGGGTTCCTCCGAATGTAGCTAAACATTTATTTTGTGATTATGCATTTCAATTACAAAGTCTACATTGTACGATTATCTATACAGCGCCAATTTCTATAGTCTATTCTGAAAATAATTTGGCTAACACTTTCGACACACCTAATATTGTGCCGATGGTTAACATATATGAGTTTGAAAAAGACAAAAACGAGCTAGATTATAATGATGAGGGGATAACAGCAATTACGAGTTTAATTGAACAAAGAGTTGAAGTAGACGCAGTGTTTGAATCGCGTCAACTATTGGTAGATTTAGCCAAAGCAAGCGGCGGTCACATCCGCCAATTGATGCAAATAGCATCAAAAGCATTTATTACAGCAGCAACTCGTGAGCATGAGAAAGTTACTGCTGATGATATCACTTATGCGATTAAGCAAGAGCAGTTTAATTTTGAGCGGAGTATATCAACAGAATACTATTCTGCTTTGGCTGCGGTATATATCAACAAGGATGTTTCTAAGGATGAAATCGGCAGGTTAATGCTATTTAGTCTTTGGGTTTTTGAGTATAACGGCAAAAATCGCTGGAATTATGTTAATCCAGTTGTGAGGCAAATCTATGCTTTCCAAGAAGCAGTCAAATCAGCCACAAGTAACCCCTGAGTTAAATTTAGCAAAAGAAACTTTTGTGCAAATAAATCAGCAGTCATTAGCGGAACTGTTAACCTTTATTGACTTTGCTGACACTCAGTTAACGATTGGGTTCGTTGCTGTTAATTTTGCTGAAGATAGAAATACTTTAATTGAAATCCTCAACAACCATCCTCAATGTCATGAGATTCAGTTTGAACTTCTCAATTTTGCCGATCCTAATTTGCGTTTTTTAAGGGATGAAATTATTCATGATTTAAAAGGAATTCATTTAGAACCAGAAAAAAAATTAGTTTTAATTGTTATCGGTTTAGAAAAGTCTATTGGTTTATCTGGAGAATATCCCCCTGTACTGCAAGACTTGAACTTTGTCCGAGACGCTTTTACTAATAGTGTTCCTCACCCTATACTGATATTTCTGCCAGATCATGCCTTAACACGTTTGGCAAAATATGCTCCAGATTTTTGGGCATGGAGAAAAGGAGTATTTTATTTTCAAACAGTCGAGTCTACTCAAGAGTTGGCTATTGAAAAAACTATTCAGTCGGAGAGAATATTAGGAAGTTTAGATTTACCAGAAAGGCAAGAGCGGATTGATTTACTTGAGCGTTTGCTAATGGAAGAATCAACTGATGTACGTACCCGCATTACTATTTCAAAAGAGTTAGGGGTTGCTTACAGTAGTATTGGTGAGGCGAAAAAAGCAGAAGATTTTTTACTCAAAGCTTTGAAGTTGACTGAAGAAGATGAAAATTTAGCAGGAATCAAAGCCAGCGTTCTCCACGAATTGGGAATAATCTACGCCGACAAAGGGGAAGTGGATGAAGCGATCGCACTTTACAATCAGTCTTTGGAAATATTTGAACGCATTGGTAATGTCCAAGGTCAAGCGGCAACGTTACACTGTCTGGGAATAATCTACGCCAACAAAGGGGAAGTGGATGAAGCGATCGCACTTTACAATCAGTCTTTGGAAATATTTGAACGCATTGGTAATGTCCAAGGTCAAGCGGCAACGTTACACTGTCTGGGAATAATCTACGCCAACAAAGGGGAAGTGGATGAAGCGATCGCACTTTACAATCAGTCTTTGGAAATATTTGAACGCATTGGTAATGTCAAAAGCCAAGCAGATGCTTTGCATAACCTAGCAATTATCTACGCCAACAAAGGGGAAGTGGATGAAGCGATCGCACTCTACAATCAGTCTTTGGAAATAGAAGAAGGCATTGGTAATGTCCAAGGCAAAGCGGCGACGTTGCACCAATTGGCAGGTATCTACGCCAATAAAGGGGATGTCGATGAAGCGATCGCACTTTACCATGAGTGCTTGGAAGTTTTTGAACATATTGGTAATGCTTATTGGAAAGCACTAACGTTGCATAACATAGCAAGTATCTACGCCGACAAAGGGGATGTCGATGAAGCGATCAAACTCTATAATCAGTCTTTGGAAATAAAAGAACGCATTGGTAATGTCCAAGGTAAAGCAATGACTCTGTGGTGGTTAGGACATTTGGCAGAACAGCAAGGTGAATATACTAAAGCGATATCCTATTTGCAACCAGCTTTAGAGATTTTGCAGCGATTGAAGTCACCGGATGCTGAAAGTGTGAGTGCAAGTCTTGATAGGATAATTCGTAATTCGTAATTACTGAAAGATTTTTGTTTCACGCAAAGGTGCAAAGAAGAAGGCAAAAGTGTAATTTAAGTAAATGAAAACTGCTGTAATAAGGCTTTGATACTTGTGGACGAGCCTTTAATACTCGCGGACGAGTCTTTGATACTCGTGAATGAGTCTTTGAACTCTATTAATGAACTCTTGCAAAAGTCCCCTAAACCCCACTGCCAGCCCCTAAGAGCCTGCTCTTAGGGGAGACTTTGACGTAATTCAAAGGCGGGGTGGGGTTCTTATTTTGGATTTATGCAAGAAGTCTACTTTTTCTCCTTTGTGTCAACTTTTCTGTTAAGAAACATGTTTATAATGCATAGCTTTCTAAGGGGGGTTGGGGGGATCTAAGACTTTGAAAACACGCCCTAGTCCCCAGCGATGCACTGAGCTTGCCGAAGTGTCCCCAACCCCCAGTCCCAATTTTAGTGACGAGTGTAGGAATGCTCAAAGTGAGTTTTGAGTGTATGAGCCATAACAGACATGACAATTGCTGCGATGGAAACCGATATTGCTGCGATTTTGATTCTAGAATCATCTGCAAGTATTGCGACAGCAAATAGAGCGATCGCTACCCCGATACAACCTTGTTTGATTCTATTTGTCACCTGATAAGCTCGATTGCAAGAACTACAAATAAGTGTATGTCGTGAAAACCTGTCTAACAAAACCGGCTTTGAATTCAACTCGCCATTCTCAACATTTTTCCACGTGGAATAGCCTTGATAAAAAGGCAAAGATGACCCAAATTTATCTAGCCACTTGCGGTACTCAATCACTAATGTGTCAGATGTTTTCAGCGGCAAATATAATTCTTTGAGACTTCTTCCCAAGCGCTCAATTTCTGCCTGTTGTCCCGCAATCAGAGGCAAATCCTGCTCCAATATTTTGTTCGTATTCAAGTGATCGAGCCAGCGCGGCCTCAGCTTGACTCCCCAAGTCATGAAATTACGATAACCTCTAGCTAAAAGACGGCATCGCCCTTTACCTAAAGGAATTGAATACAAAGCTAGTCCAAATGTCCAATCTTTTTTTTCAATATAAGCAGTGTTCAGCACAAGATTTGGAGCAACAAAATCAATATACTTCCAGGCTTCATTTGATTTGTTAGCTCCGCGCCACCTGCCTTTAACCCCCTGAGCCGAATTCTCTAGTACTTCCATTTCTAGCGGTTGGGCATTTTTACGATTACCACCCCCTCTAGTGCCATTATGGCTAATAGCAACATGAGCAGGATCGCTGACATTTTCGACTAGATATGTTTGGTCATAAGGCAGATCCAATATAAAGTCTGCACACACAAATCCTGGCTTATCTAAATCTGGCAAAATTGGAATAATTTCATCAACAGCAGTTTCTTTTTCGCCAGCCCACACCCAAATCATGCCTTGGCGTTCTACTACCTTAAAGGATGGCACGCAAGCATTGACTGGAATTTTTGCATCTGCTGGTAATTGGGGAATGTGCACACATTCACCATCACTGCCAAACTGCCAACCGTGATATAAGCACTCAATTTTGCCGTCAATAATTTGTCCTTCAGAAAGTTTGGCTGTACGGTGAGGACAACGATCTGCTAAACAGATAAATTGTCCATCTTTGTTTTTGAACAAAACCAAAGGTTCATCGTACAAGGAAAAGCTATGAGGGCGGTTGGCAGGCAAGTCTTGCACAAAGGTGACGGGATACCAGCATTGCCTCCAGTTAAATTCTTGCTTCTCCTCAAGCGTCTCAAAGGTAGAAGTTGGTGGTGTCGCCTGTAGTGTTTCTGTTTGTAATGACATATTTTTCTCCAGGTTTATATTATTTTATACTTTTGGATTAGCAAATCTTTAGTCCCATAGATAGAACATTTCTAGGGTAAAACTTCAAAAATTAACCATGAGAAAGCATTCAAGCATTTTGAGTAAGTCAAAGAACGTTTTGCTTGCGGAAAACACCCAAATGAGAAAGCAAACTGGGGTTTGAGTAAGTCAAAGAACATTTTGCTTGCGGAAAACACCCAAATGAGAAAGCAAACTGGGGTTTGAATAAGTCAAAGCTGCTTTTGCTTGCGGAAAACACTAAAATGAGAAAGCAAACTGGGGTTTGAATAAGTCAAAGCTGCTTTTGCTTGCGGAAAACACCAAAATGAGTAAGTCAAATGGCATTTTGAGTAAGTCAAAGGTCATTTTGAGAAAGAATTTAAGTATTTTGATAAAGTAATAAGGTTTTTTGATAAAGCAATAAGGCTTTTTGATAAAGTAATCAGCAAATATACTTAAGATTAAAAATCGCACTAGCACAAAAAAAGTCGGCGATCAAATAACTTAATAGCTTTTCAGTAAAATCTAGGACTTACGCAAAATATCTTTGAAACTCTCATTTCTCCGTGACGCGCCAGTTGCTTCTCCCTTGGCGCTAGCCTCTCCCTTTGGGAGAAGGGGAGACGCTGCGCGCGAACAAGTCGGGGAACCGCAAGGGCGCACTGGCTTCTCTGTGCCTCTGTGGTTCGTTATTCCGTGACTCTTGCGTAAGTCCTAAAATCTTTGAACCGTAAGCAAGGATAAAAAATTTATCCAATTAGTGATTTGTTTATAGAGGAATTGCCTCAGCTACTCATCTTCGATTAGAACTGTAACAGCAGCGATCGCAATCAACATTTCGTCATTTTTATCATTGAGTTCGGCAATCGCCCGCCCTTGAACTACCATCCCCCCAGATTCTACGGTGAGGGTTTTTCTACCAAATGGTAATACAGCGAGTACCTCTTCTTCTCTAACTTGTTCTGGGTATGGAACTGCTACTTGAACCTCTATAATCATTTCATTGGGATGACTTAAACCTGCAACCTCCCAAACACCAGGTAAAGCATTGTGAGCGATGGCATTTCGTACTGCCCTAGATGCTGCTACTGTTGGTTCTTGTCCATGCTGATCTATTCCCATCCCCATCTCGATAATCAACCGTTTACGCGCCATTATTACCTTCGGTAAATCTTGTATCTTTATTCTTTATATTGCATAGCAATACGAAATTCTCCAATAGACCTTTTGCACAAATAACAACCCCACCCCGCCAAAGCTACCCTTTGTCTCCCCTACCTGCAAGCCTACAGTCTACACACAAGTCCTAAAAATCTAGCTTGATAAGCCTTTCCTCGTTCCCATACTCCGTATCGGAATGCATTCATTGAGTCTCTGACTCAACGTCTGACTGGAGGCAGCAGCCCCTAATCAGCCATTCCCAGGCTCCGCATGGGAACGAGAGAATTTATTTTTTTGGGATTCCTTTATACCATACGCTGCAAGCGACTCAGACGCTCTGAGTAGCTTTTCATCACCTGTAGGGCAAACATGGGTGTTTCTTGAACGGCAAAGAGAAACTTTTTCTCATTAAGGAAACCCAGTTTGGTATCCACCTTAGCAATAGCTGCGTAAGTTCTACTTTTTACTTTTATAAGTACCCCAATACCAAAAACTTCACCCATTTCAATGGTTTCTACAACCTTGCCATTGACTAATATATTTACCTCTCCTTCGATAATGCCGTACATTTCATCACCAGACTGTCCTTCTTCAAAGATGACTTGACCTGCTGAAAATACTTGAGGGTCGGGTTGTTTTTGAAAGATACTGACTGTTACTACAGGACTTAACATTTAGAGCAACCCCAAAATTCTTAGTTTTAGACGAAACTTTTTGATAGCTTTAGGCGAACCCAGAAAAGTATACTACTTTCTGTTGGTTAACTCTCAATCACCGCAAAATTCCTGATTAGTCCCCTAATCGCCTAAAAACCCTCCCTGGTTTTACTACGTAAAATTGTTTCTCTTTGAGTCGCAGAGGGAGAGACTTGAACAAAAATTCAAGCTAGGGAGAGGTTTATCGAACTTACGTCAAAATAGCAAATTTTGGTTTTCCTGCCATCTTCTATAATTAATAAAACCTGCACACCTAATTCTAGGCATGAGACTGTGACCGAATCAGGAAGTTACAAAGATACTGTAAATCTACCCAAGACTAATTTTGATATGCGGGCAAATGCCATCAAGCGTGAGCCTGAAATCCAAAAATTTTGGGAAGAAAATAAAATTTACGATCGCCTCTTTGAAAATAACCCCGGCGAATTATTTATACTGCACGATGGGCCTCCCTACGCTAATGGCTCACTCCATATTGGTCATGCCTTAAATAAAATTCTCAAAGATATTATTAATCGCTACCAAATGTTACAAGGGCGTAAAGTTCGCTACGTCCCTGGTTGGGATTGTCACGGTTTGCCAATTGAGTTGAAAGTTTTGCAGAACATGAAGTCAGCAGAACGGCAAAACTTAACATCTTTACAACTGCGGCAGAAAGCGGAAGAATTTGCCTTAGCTACGGTTAACGACCAGCGCCAAAATTTTCAACGCTACGGTATTTGGGGTGATTGGAACCACCCTTATCTAACTCTCAAGCCGGCTTATGAAGCGGCTCAAATTGGCGTGTTTGGTCAGATGTTCTTAAAAGGCTATATCTATCGCGGTTTGAAACCTGTTCACTGGAGTCCGAGTTCTAAAACTGCTTTGGCTGAAGCTGAGTTGGAATATCCTGAAGGTCACGTTTCCCGCAGTATCTATGCAGCTTTTGCAGTTACAAGTTTGGCGGAAGCTGTAAAACCACTGTTGGCGGAATATCTCTCAGATTTGGGTGTGGCTATCTGGACGACTACACCTTGGACAATTCCGGGGAATTTGGCTGTGGCGGTAAATGCAGATTTAAATTATGCAGTGGTGGAAGTGAAACCCCACCCCCCAACCTCCTCCCCGCAAGCAGGGAGGGGGAGTGAGGAAGTAGCTTCACCCTCTTTGTTAACAAAGAGGGGGACTGAGGGGGTGAGGTTCCGCTATCTCATCGTTGCTGCTGATTTAGCGGAACGTTTATCTTCAACTTTGGGAGTTGAGTTAACTGTAAAAGCCACCTTCAAAGGGAATGATTTAGAACATACTACTTATCGTCATCCTCTATATGACCGCGAAAGTCCGATTGTTGTCGGCGGTGATTACATTACTACTGAGTCGGGTACTGGGTTGGTACATACTGCTCCCGGTCATGGTCAAGAAGATTACATTGTTGGTCAACGCTACGGTTTGCCCATCCTTGCACCAGTGGATGATAATGGGAATTTTACCGAAGAAGCGGGACAATTTGCTGGGTTGAATGTGCTGGGTGATGGGAATCAGGCGGTAATTGATGCAATGGCTGCGGCTGGTTCTTTGTTGAAGGAAGAAGCATACCCCCACAAGTATCCTTATGATTGGCGGACGAAAAAGCCGACGATTTTCCGCGCTACTGAACAATGGTTTGCTTCTGTGGAAGGATTTAGAGAAGAAGCACTTCATGCGATCGCAACTGTAAAATGGATTCCAGCCCAAGGTGAAAATCGGATCACGCCAATGGTAGCGGAACGTTCCGATTGGTGTATCTCTCGTCAACGGAGTTGGGGTGTACCCATTCCGGTTTTCTACGATGAAGCCACTGGAGAACCACTGCTGAATGAGGAAATTATCAACCACGTCCAAGGAATCATTGCAGAAAAAGGTTCTGATGCTTGGTGGGAACTTTCAGTTGAGGAATTATTACCCGAATCTTATCGCCAAAATGGTAAGTCGTACCGCCGGGGTACAGACACAATGGATGTATGGTTTGATTCTGGCTCATCTTGGGCAGCTGTCGTCCAACAGCGTCCAGAGTTACGCTATCCTGCTGATATATACTTGGAAGGTTCCGACCAACATCGCGGTTGGTTTCAATCCAGCTTGCTTACCAGCGTAGCAGTAAATGACATTGCGCCTTACAAAACTGTACTAACTCACGGCTTCACTTTGGACGAACAAGGCCGAAAGATGAGTAAGTCAGAAGGAAATGTGATCGATCCAAATACAATCATTGAAGGCGGAAAAAATCAAAAAGTAGAACCGCCCTACGGTGCAGATGTATTGCGATTGTGGGTATCATCGGTAGACTACTCCGGCGATGTTCGCATTGGCAAAAACATCATTAAGCAAATGAATGATGTTAGAGGTAAGATTCGCAATACGGCGCGGTTTTTGTTGGGTAGCTTGGATGATTTTGACCCCAAAAAAGATACAGTACCTTTTGAGGAATTGCCAGAACTTGACCGTTATATGCTGCACCGCATCACCGAAGTATTTGAGGAAGTAACCGTTGCCTTTGAGAATTTCCAATTCTTCCGCTTTTTTCAAACAGTGCAGAATTTCTGCGTGGTGGATTTATCCAACTTTTATTTAGATATTGCCAAAGATAGATTGTACATCAGTGCAAAAGATGCTTTCCGCCGTCGCAGTTGTCAAACGGTGCTAAAGATAGCAATAGATAATTTAGCACGAGCGATCGCTCCAGTGTTATCTCACACTGCCGAAGATATCTGGCAATATCTCCCTTACCAAACACCTTACAAATCGGTATTTGAAGCCGGTTGGGTACTAGTTGAGGAAAAATGGCGTAATCCAGAGTTAGCGGAATTTTGGTCTGTGCTGCGACAACTCCGCACCGATGTTAATAAGGTGTTGGAACAAGCCAGGATAGAAAAACTCATTGGTTCTTCCCTGGAGGCGAAAGCTTTGATTCATATACCTGACAAACAATTAGGTGATGCTATCAAAGCCTTTAACCCTGTTAAGGGTAACGGGATTGACGAATTGCGGTATTTATTGCTGACTTCCCAAGTGGAATTATTAGATTCTGCTGAAGGATTGCAAGGATTAAAATATACAGCGCAGACAGAAGACTGGGGAATTGGTGTAGTGAATGCAGATGGGGAAAAATGCGATCGCTGTTGGAACTACTCTATTCATGTGGGAGAATCAGCAAAACATCCCTTAATTTGCGAAAGGTGTGTTGCAGCCTTAGCTGGAGAGTTTTAAAAGCAAAAATTTCACGGCGCTCAAACTATAAATCACTAACCTACAAATGGCTAAATGTACTGACAGCAGTTTTCTTTTACATGAAGTACAAAACTACAGGTTTTGAGGCAGAAAGAAGGAATTAGAAACTCTTCATGTCTGATGCGTGAGTCTTGCATTTTGTACCTCATATACTAGAAAACTGCTGTAAGACGTAGGAGTGAAAAAGAATATAGAGACGAGCAGTGCTAAATCTCTATTAGGGTTCTGTATAACGCATATTTAATTTATGGAAATGTTTTTTTAGCTTGATGAAGTCCGCATAAACGAACTTCGCTTGTATAGCCTAGTCATTCCCAGAAATTACTTACACAACTGGCACAAAGTTAAATATGTGATTAAATCAGGTTGCAATCAGCGACTAAAAAAAATATTTTACGTAATACGCATTATAGTTATTTCGTATTATGCAGAAGTGCTAAGTATAATATACTTCTGCAAAAAAAAAATGGGTATTATTACTGAATATTTGTCAGTATTTTCACTGTATTATCTTCTATTAAAGAGCTAAATAGATGCATTCTTAAGAAAAGATAAAGGTATGGATTAATACGTATAATTTAGTTTAAAACATCCATTAACTCAATCAAAGTTTAAGAGATGCAAATATATGTCAAATAAAGTTGCTAAGGAATTGGCTGATTTTCTGCTGCAAATAGAACAGCGATCGCAGTTTCATACAGGCTATCCATATAATTTAAGTTGTGATTATAGTGCGATCGCTAAATTTTTCAATTTTCTGTTAAATAATGCTGGAGATCCATATATTGAACCAGATTTTGCTCTCCATTCTCGTAAATTTGAGCAAGAAGTACTATCTTTTTTTGCTGACCTCTATAAAATTCCAGAAAATCAGTTTTGGGGTTATGTTACTGCTGGCGGAACTGAAGGTAATTTATATGGAATGTTCTTAGCAAGAGAAATCTATCCTGATGGCATTCTTTACTCATCACAAGACTCTCATTACTCAATACCAAAAGCCGCAAAATTATTCCGCATCCAACACAATATTGTTAACTCACAAATTAATGGAGAGATGAATTATGAACATTTTGAAAAACTCATTAGTGAAAATCGCAATTCTCCTGCGATCGTCAATTTAAATATTGGGACTACTGTCAAAGGTGCAATTGATAACTTAGACAAAGTTATCGAAATTTTAAAGCGCAATCAGGTTAAAAATTACTACATTCATTGTGATGCTGCCCTTTCAGGATTAATATTACCCTTTCTAGATGGCGCTCCACAAGTTAACTTTCAAAAACCCATAGATAGTATAGCTATTTCTGCTAAATTCATTGGTTCTCCCTTACCTTGCGGTGTAGTTTTAACCAAGAAAAAATGGGTAGAAAAAGTTGAAACAGCAATTGAATATATTGGTTCATCAGATACAACAATTTTGGGATCTAGAAACGGTCATAGCCCTCTGATTCTCTGGTATGCAATCAAAACAAGAGGTAATGATGGATTAGCCAAAGAAGCAAAGACCTGTATAGATAATGCCCAATATCTTTTCCAACAACTTAAAATCAGAGAATATCCATGTATGCTCAATAAATTTTCCAATACCGTAGTGTTTCAAAAACCTTCTCAAAGGTTAATTAAAAAGTGGCAGTTAGCAATTTATGAAAATTGGGTACACATTGTAGTTATGCAGAATATCGATCGACACAAAATAGATACTTTTGTTAACGAACTGTTGTTAGAAGAAGGGTTGCTTGATAACGTAGAGAATTTTCAGCTACAAGCAGCGCTACACTAAAAATAGATTGTCAAGTGAAATTAATCGCCCAGTTTGAGAAAGTGTTTCTTTAAACAGAATTTGCTCCCAAGATTTTATCTTTTTAAAAAGTTTTTTCCGCACAAGTTAGCAGCAAGTAGTATTTCTACTTCTGCTCGTTCCATAGGTGGTAAGAAAAAATACCCTTGTCCATAATCACATTGTAAAGCCTTCAATTGTACTAATTGGTCTACAGTTTCTATGCCTTCTGCTGTTACAGACATATTTAAATTATGGGCTAATGTCACAATCGCTCGAATAATTTCTAAATTTTCTCCTCGACTACCGATACTGGTGACAAAAGAGCGGTCAATCTTAATAGTTTTGATTGGTAGGCGATGTAGATAACTCAAGGATGAATAGCCAGTCCCAAAATCATCCATGTGCATTTCAACATTCAGCGCTGTTAATTGGGAAAGCACAGTGGTAGCTAATTCAAAATTATCCATCAACAAGCTTTCAGTAATCTCCAATTTCAAACAGCATGGCTTCAGTCCAGTTTGCTGCAAAATATGTTTAACCTGTTTAAACACATCAGGTTGCGTGATTTGTTTACCAGAAAAATTTACGCTAATCGTTAAAGGTTGTGAGATAGGAAATTGTTTATGCCATTTGTGCATTTGGTAACAGGCTTCATAAAGTACCCATTGCCCGATACTAACAATCATTCCAGTTTCCTCAGCCAAGGGAATAAAATCTTGAGGAGAAATAAGTCCTCGTTCTGGATGATACCAACGTATCAGTGCCTCAAATCCAATAATTTTGCCAGTTATTAGTGAAACAATTGGCTGGTATTCAAGGCGAAATTCTTCTTGCTTGAGCAACGCATTTCGCAGAGCAGTTTCTAACTCTAAGAGCAAAGCTGCACCCTCGTGCATCTTTGGATCAAAAACCTCATAACGTGCCTTACCAAGTGATTTAGCGCAATACATTGCCACATCAGCATCGCGTAAAATCTGCGCTGCTTGCTCATAATCTGCTCTACTTAAAGCGATGCCAATACTAACATTAGTAAACACCCGATGCTCATTTAATTGAAATGGCAAAGCTAGCACCTTTTTAATTCGCTCGGCGACCTGTATGGCGGTGTTGACATCCTCAATTTCCTCAATTAAGATTGTAAACTCATCTCCGCCAAAACGGGCAACTATATCTTCACCCCGCAGAACTGACTTGAGCCGATGAGAAATTGCAATCAAAAGTTGATTTCCTAGTAAATGTCCAAGGCTGTCATTAACAACTTTAAAGCGGTCTAGGTCTAAGAAAAGTACAGCAAATAAATAATTATTTTGCTGTTTAGTCTGTTCTATTGCCTGCTGCACTCGCTCCAGAAATAATCGTTGGTTAGGTAATCCAGTTAGCCCATCATGAAGACTATTGTGCAGTAATTGTTCTTGTGCTTCTTGACGTTTAACAATGTCTTGTTGAAGTTGTTGATTAACTCTAATAAGTTCAATAGTGCGTTCTAGCACTAACTGCTCAAGCTGATAACGATGTTGGACTAGTTCTTCCTCTGCTAGCTTCCGTTTAGTTATGTCACGGACAATAACAATATACTCCCGTAGCAGAGAATTAAATGGCTGTGAAATCGTCGATTCAACAATTCGCAAACCTTGGTTTATTTTCAAGCTTTGCTCACTTCTAATAGACCATTGCTCCGGTTTGCCACGATAGCATATTAGAAGTTGATTCAAGTTTTGCCCAAGTAACTGTTGAATACTTGTTTGAAATAATTCTTCAGCAGCAGCATTTGTCTGAGAGATTTTACCTTCTTCGTCTAATACTAAAACAGTATCTGGAACAGTATCGAGAGTGGTGATAAATAGATTTCTTGCTTGTTTGCGTGCTTCATCAATAGCAATAATTTGTGGTAAGGTTGTCCAGCAAGCGATCGCAACCCCAGCAAAAGAAAGTGTCACTAATAAAATTGCTAGTAAAGAATTTTGAGGATTATGAGAAAATCTATCGAAAAAATTGCGAATAACCCAACTGATTGTGGCAGTAATACAAATCAATGATACTAAAACAATCACTTGTAGTACTACAAAGTCTGGATTGTTTCTACTGGGCTTAGTATCGTAACGCTGTGTCCACCAATTTGGGTGTAATGGCGCAAATCTTAAGCGACGTAGCCCTATATCTCCGATCATCAAAATAATGGGTAGTAATAATCCCACTAAGAAATCTCTCCAATTCCAAGCTAAACCTCCCATTATTAGAACTACTGCTTCTAACAAGAAAAAACCAAGTGACCACCAAGGCCATAACACGTATGATTTGCCCCGACACACCCATAATCCCAGATGTAGCCCCATAATGGACATGAGATAACAGGTGCCTGCTACTGTGACAAGTTGAGATACATTTCCCAAATTTAGACAAAGTAAACTGAGTAGAAAGGTAACTAAAATAGCAGGGCCAAGGACACCTTGACGGGAAACTAATGCAAATATAGGAGAAAGCTGTCTATCTAAGGCAAGCTGGTATAATATCCGAGGAGAGTTAGAAACTGCTGTAGCAGAACTTAGAAGGCAAGATATAGTAATCAGAAGTGTTACTAGAAAAGAGGTAGATTCACCCCAAAAAGGTTTAGAAGCCGCTACCAGATTTAAGAATGCATCGTCACCTATTGTTGAATTTGGAGCAGAACACATTAATACCCAAGAACCACCTAGAAACACCGGAGGAATTAACCAAGCAGCTAGGGTTAAAAACTTTAAAGTTTTATATGGGTGGCGACTATCAGCAACAAAAGAAGAAGTGGTTTCACAAGCATAAATTGAATAGCTAGCTAGAAAAAACCACTTTGCCCATTCTTGAAAGGTCAGGCTATGTGTGCTATTTGGGAGAAAATTAAAATTAGCAGATGAGAAGGCTAACCATAATATGCCTTGAACACAAAACAATAGCAGTAATAAAATCGCTGGGAATACAAAAAATAAATGCAGAAGCGCCAAAGCACGGGTACCACTGAACGCTAAAATAAAGGGAATTGCTGTAAATAAAACTTTTAACAAAGTTTCTGGACAATAAATACCTAATGTTTCAAAATTGACTTTAATTAAGTTAGTGAGAATAATCGCATACAGTGCTGGTGCTGCTGCCCAGCTAAAAAAGTATCCTAATGCTACGTAACGGCCTAAGCCAGGAAAGTTCTTTAATAGCCTTGTGGTATAGTTTGGTGTTCCTCCAGCAACATCTGACCAATGCCTACCTAGACTTTGTACCTGCAAGTTAAGCAAAAAGGAAATAATCGTGCCAAAAAACCAAACTAAGATAGCTTTCGGGCCTAACGCTGCATGAATGATGGGGGCAGTACCAATCCATCCAACATGGCCAGTTAACCCAAAGCCCCAGGTTTCGAGATAACTCAGAGTCCGTGGTAGGCGCATTAGCAAGTGCTGATTGTTCCCCGCTCGTGCAGAATCGTTACTAACCATTGTTTCTTAGTGAGATTTACTGACCTTTTCACTCAATAGCTGAATCTCACCAATTATAGCTTCCGTATAACTGCTGAACTTTAAGAAAGGATAACTTATTTGTTACTGGATTGTGAATTTTGGATTTTAGATTGACCTCATGCCTAAAGAGTTTCCTTGAATAGAGAATTTTAAATTGGGATTTGAGACTTATTCCATGTAGCTTGTTTCTCACCAAGTAAGTATAAATTCTTTTTCTTCAGACCTTTATAAAAATTGAAAGGTTCAGAGTTTGCGACCTACTTAATAGACATAGACATCTCCAAAAATAAATTATTCATTGCCTGAAACCCTTATAAAGACGTAGGAATGCTACGTCTTTACATGCATATCTCTAATTTAATAAGTCGGAAATCATGTTGTTCATCAATGATTAACTAGCGCTATAGCTTTTGCAACAACTCCTGAGTTAATTGCAAGAAAGCTTTTGAACCTGCTGATTGGGGAGCAATTAAAACAGCTGGCATAAAACTATCAACAGCCTTAGCAACATTGACATCAACTGGTATTTGTACCTTACAAATTTTTTCGACACCAAAATCTTCTACAACACGGTGCATTACTTGTTTATAGTATCTGCCAGTGAGCAGATTAGCGCTGGACATACTAAATACAATTCCCAACATTTTGATATCTATTTTGGTTTCATGTCCGTGACTATCTTTTAATTGGGCAATCCGTCTTTCTAGGAGTTGAATACCCACTACAGATAATGGTTCTGGTTTTGCAGGAAGTATGTAGAAATCACTAGCAGCTAAAGCGCTACGAGTCAAGAGATTATAGCCTGGTGCGCAATCAAGAAGGATAAAATCATATTCTTGATGTACTGGTTTTAAGATATTATTAATTAAGACCCTTTCAAAGCGATTCCAAATCGTTTCAAAGTCCTGTTCGCCTAAAGCAGTTGCTTGCTGATGCAGCATTTCTGAAACAACAAATTCATCATATAAATCGATGTCTCCCGGTAATAAATCTAGTCCGGGAAGATTACAAACCTGAGATTGAATAATATCCTGAATTGTACGTTTTGCTTGTGGATCTGGATTAATAACTTCGTCTATCAGATACCTAAATGTCTTACTTTGTTTACGAAGCTTGGCAAAATCTAAAGGCGACATCAAACTAAGTGTGGCACTAATTTGGCTGTCTAAATCAAGGACAAGCACCCGCTTGCCATGATTTTTAGCTAAACAGGTAGCTAAGTTGACGGTGAGGGTGGTTTTACCAACACCACCTTTCATATTGGCAGTAGCAATTACATATCCCATTGATTGAGTCCTCTATTGACGCATTCCCACTGGTCTGTCAAGAAATAATTGAGAGGTGCAGATTGTTTGTAGTTTGTGCTTTAGCACAAACTACGAACCAATCAAATCAAACTTGACAGACTACTAGGTAGCGTACACCCCTGCTGATATCTCAAATCTTCCATTAAATTTAATATTTTCGGAAATTCAAAAGAGTGATTTCAGCGATTTTTACTCGATTGAGGCAGCAACATGTAGTTGGATCTTTACCTGGAATCGAGCTACTATAGGACTCATATTTGATTGCGTGAAAAAAACTCAGTACACCTTTATTCCTTCTTAAGAGTCCCCATTACCCCTTATCCCCTTCAGGGGCGCCACCTTCCCCAGCCTCTACGAGTAATTCTCCGAATCAAATCGGATTGCTATAGCCTCCTTTAACGATCAATCTCAGATATTGTGCGATCGCTGTTGTCCAAATTTGTCCCTCCTTCTAGATAAAATCTTCCCATGAACTACTCACATTCACCACAAAGAGTGAGTGTGAGTTTTGTGATTTATGGGTAATTGCCTCTGACATCCCAAAAATAGGTAAATTTGGGCAACCTTAAACTTGAAGAGTTCTATAACCACGTCCTTTGATCTTTGTGCTTGCCAATTTGCCAAAATAGAGCTGTAGGGTAGAATAACTAGGCTTTAAGAAGCTTGATTGCCTACACTCAGGAGCAAGGGTTGGCTGGTTAATAAGTAAGAGGAAGGGAGTATGGACAACAACAACTGGTTGCAACAGCTAATGATGGTGGGCCTTGGCACAACGTCTTTAGTCGCAGAAAAACTGCGGCAAGTCAGCGATGATTTAGTTAAAGATGGTAAGCTCAATCCTGAGCAAGCCAAGGCAGTAATAGATGATATTGCCCAGCAGTTAAAGTCGGAACAGGGAAACTTCGATGTCCAAATGCAACGGCAAATGCGAAATATGATGCAGGATTTGGGGGTGGCTCGCCAGTCAGAGGTAGACGAATTGAGGGGTAGAATTGACCGTTTAGAGCGTCAACTGCGTGATTTAGAAAATAAGCTTTGGCGTTAGAATGCTCTTTCTGATTTAAACTAAATGTGTCCTGTTGGTAATCTTTTTGCCAGGATACCTAAGTAAGGAGAACTGATTTTGAAACCAATTTTCCTCAGTGTGGCGTTCATGCTGGTGTGTTTTGTGCTTTTGGTTGTGGGGCAAATAGGCAGTAAACAGAATACTGCCATTGCTGCCGAGTTAACCCAAACACTGCCAGCGTCCACAACTGTAACTGAAAACAATATCTTAATTGCGAGTAATACTATGTCTGATGCTAATGCCGTAACCACTCCCTCTGGATTAAAGTATGTGGAGTTAAAAGAGGGGACTGGGGCGACTCCCAAACCTGGACAAACGGTTGAAGTTCACTATGTCGGCACTCTAGAAGATGGTACTCAGTTTGATAGTTCACGCGATCGCGGCCAACCCTTTAGCTTTAAAATCGGTGCTGGACAGGTAATCAAAGGTTGGGATGAAGGACTGAGCACTATGAAAGTAGGCGGTCTTCGTAAGTTAATCATCCCATCTGAATTGGGTTATGGCGCTCGTGGTGCTGGTGGTGTGATTCCACCCAATGCAACTCTAATTTTTGAAGTGGAATTGTTGGGAGTTAAGTAGAAACTAGGGGATGGGGGTGCTGAGTTAGGAGTTAGGAGTTAGGAGTTAGGAGTTCTCTCCTCTGCTCCCCTTTCCCTAGTCCCCAGTCCCTAATTCAATAATTATTATCTAGCTAAATTTTTAAATTTTTAAATTTTGAAACTTTGTAAATTGTGGATTAAACAAAAGTTTCGCAGTACCTGTAGGCCCATTGCGGTGTTTAGCTATAATTACTTCTGCAATCCCGCGATCGGGAGTATCGGGAGAGTAATATTCATCGCGGTATAACATTATTACTAAATCGGCGTCTTGTTCAATTGAGTTGTGGACAATGATGTTATTGGCAACAAAATTATGCAAATTAGGAACAGTCAAATCAAAGACTTCTTCCTCACCACTATATTCGATTGAAAGGATCTGATCCCAATAAACATCACTTTTGCCAAGAGTAACCAGTTTAGATGATTTAACAACATTACCGACTTTTAAACATCTTTCTCGACTTAAATTTGCTTTATAAAAGGTAGAGCCACAATACGAAACTCCAATAGAGGCTTGCAATATCCGTGTGGTGAAGCCAACTTGATACCACCCACTTTCAGGTGAAATTCTAGGAACAATTGAATCTCCAAAAACTTCTGTTGCCAAGAAAGCAACATTCTGAGCTAAATCTATCTCTCTAGTAGTGTACTGTATGGCATGACGTGGCAATGTACAACCGTCACCAATTAAATGTCCTAATAATGCAACCTCGGCATAAGTCATTGTTTGTTTACCAGAACTTGGCAGATGTCTTGGTAAACATAGATGTTGTTTAGGAGTTAATTCATCAAGTCTTTTCCAGCCATTAATTGTTAAAAACTTGTGATTAGCAGTAGCACGTATTTTTCTACCCAATCTAGTTGTTAAAGTAAATACAGGCTTCCTACCTGTTGAAAAAGCATTGCTTACAATTCCTGCTTCTAGCTTCATTGTAGCTTTGTTCAACGCCCAAACTGCAAAACCAGATTTACCTGCTAATTCCCTAATTGGTACTTGCAGTCCGCTATCTACTAATGTCACTAGACTATCGCCTGCTAAACAACCAGATTCTCTCAAATCAGATAACATCGGACGCTTGTTAGTGCGTGCCTCTACCCCTCTACTCAACTGAGATAAGGCAATAACTGGTACAGATAATTCCCGGGCTAAACCTTTGAGTTGACGCGTAATTTTTGATAATTCTTGTACGCGATTATCACCTGCTCCTTCCATCAATTGCAGGTAATCTATTACAATTAATCCTAATTCAGTTCCTATTTCAGCTTGCAGTCTCCTTGACTGACTACGCATTTGTGTAACTGTAATATTCGGCGTGTCGTCAATATAAATCGGCATCTCAGAAAGGATACCAATAGCACGGCTTAAAGGTTCCCACTGTGTTTGGCTCAAGCGGCCAGTTCGCAAATAACTACTTTCAATTTGCGCTTCACTAGCTAATAAACGTTGCGTCAATTGCTCTTTGGACATTTCCAAGCTGAAAAAAGCAACTGGTAATTTATAAGAAGCAGCAATGTTATGAGCAAGGTTTAAGCAAAATGCTGTATTGTGAACACAAATATCATTGGCAACAAAATTGTGTGTTTCTGGAATTGTTAAGTCATAAACTTGCTTGCTACCCACCGATTCAATCGCAACTATTTCATCCCAATAAATATCACTATTTGCTAACTGTTGAAGTGGTAAATTATCTAAAGCTGTGGCTAGTATCCAAAGTCTTTCCCGCCTGAAAGCACGTTTACCAACATGCATATTCGTATAGCCTTGAATACCAGCCCGTCTGGCTAAACTACTCCAAGTTTCATTGCCTTTTGCTACTGCTATTTGTTCCCAAATCTCTACAGGTATCAAGTCACGATTAGTTTGATATCTTTTTTGAGATATTGCTGTTGCAACTTTTGCTATTGCTTTTTCTTTACTAAAGATACCTATTTCTGCGATAAAAGTTTTGATAGATAAGGCATCAGTAATATCTAATTGCCACGCTGTTCTGCGAATATTTTTATACTTGACAGCCCGTTTTTTGAGAGAGGCAATAATGCCAAATCTTAATAAAAGATGTTGAATTTGTCTGGCTAATTTCTCACTGACTGTTCCATATCCTAACTGTGCTTGACCACTAGTAAGGAGGGTAGCCCATCCATCTGTAGCAAAGAGACGATTCAGAAATAAAGAGATTTGCGATCGCTCTAATTGAAAAATAATTGGTGGGATGGTCTGATCATGAGCATTTTTGCCCCACAAACCTAATTCTTCTAACCAAAGTGTCAGCGAATTCTTCCGAGATTTGCTCATGCAAGCAAGTTCGTGAGAGACAAACTCTTCTGACTCGAATTGTAAAATTTCGCATAATAGCTCAAAAGTTTCTAAATTTGGTACACACACTCCTTGCTTCCAAGCACAAAGTAAAGTAGGGCTTATTTGTTTTCCTCTCAATGACTGCGATTGAATCGCTAGTTTAAAACTTTCAGCAAAAACCTGTCTTTGAATAGTAATAAATTCTAAATCTCCTCGAACACAAAGTGATGGTGTGCGTTTTACTTGAGAAGTTTCCCAACGCCCTTTTAAACCACCAAAATCTGCAACTGCTTGCGAAAAATCGGCTTGCAGTAATGGATTCCCATTTGTAAATCCTGGATTGCAGTTAGTTAATCCACCATCGCCAATTAAATAAGCTAATAACTTGACTTCGCACTCACGGATAGTTTTTGTACCAAATACATCTATTTTTCGCGGGACAGCGATTTGATCGCCAACTTTCAAATGTTCTAATCTTTGCCAGCCTTTAATAGTTAAATACGGATGGGTGATTGTAGTTTCAATAGTTCGACCTAACTGAGTAGTGATACGAAAAACTGGTTTGATTCCATCATCTACAAATGCAGATGGTTGGGTAAAACTAAATTTCCAATCGTTGTTCAACGTCAATAACGAGCCATGACGTTGGTTATATAATTCTTCAATTGTGGTAATTTTTCCATCTGCCAAAACTATTTCTGAATCAAAACTTAGGCATTTCCCCATTGATGGCCTGCCAGCAACAATAATTAAATCAGAACGTTGAAAGCCGCTGGTCATGGCATCTAAATCGTAAAATCCGCAAGGGATTCCAGGTAAGGCAATGCCTTGATTTCTATCTTCAATATCTTGGAAATTATTAATTAGAGTATCAGAAATGTGAACTAAACCTGATTGGGGACGTTCTTGAGTAACGCCAAATACTTTCTGTTCTGCTTGATCTAAAACCTGTGGTAATTCGGTTTCTGTTTCGTAACCAAGATGTACAATTTCATTGCCAGCTTTAATTAATTGCCGCCGCAGGTATTTTTCGATCACCAAAGAGGCTAAACCGTCGATGTTCACGGCTGACACTGTGCGGTCTACGAGAGTTGCTAACTTATTTCTCCCACCAATTCGAGCAAGTAAATCGTGGTCAGTCAGCCAACTTGTGACCGAAAGTAAATCTGTGGGTTTCCCTTGTGCATGGAGCCTGATAGCTGCTTGATATATATCTTTGTGAGCGCTAATGTAAAAAGCTTCGGGAAGAAGGCGATCGCTAACTCGACTAATCGCTTCTGGATCTAGCAAAATACCCCCCAAAATCGCTTCTTCCGCTTCTATATTTTGGGGTGGGAGGCGTAGTTTACCGCCGTAGGCATCGCTACCATCACCTTTAAAACTCAATTCTTCAGCCATAAACGATTTTAGTTTTAATATTTTGCTAGAGACGCGATTAATCGCGTCTGTACAGGAGTTAGGAGTTAGGAGTTATTATTCACCTTTGCTTCCCTTGCTCCCTCATCCCCCTCATTCCCCTCATCTTTGCGTCCCCCTCCTGAGTTAGCTAGCGACTACTTGAATATCGACTTGTGCTGCTACTTCCGAATGCAGCTTAATTTCGGCTTGATAAGTGCCAAGGTGGTTAATATCCGGGATGGTGATTCCACGCCGATCGATTTCTTGACCGGTGGCTGCCTTAATTGCATCTACAACATCTTGGGTGGTGATAGTACCGAAAATTGCTTCGTTTTCACCAACTGGCTTGGCAATTGTCAAGCTGCCAACTTTTTCTAAAGATTCTTTTTGCTCAAGAGCTTGTTGTCTAAGTTCTAATTGCCGTTGACGCTCTTGCTCGCGACGGCGTTCTACTTGCTTGAGAATACCAGGAGTGGCATTGGTTGCCAATTTCTGGGGAATCAAATAGTTACGAGCGTAGCCAGGAGCTACTTCCACTAAGTCGCCAGATTTCCCCAGCTTGCTGATATCCTGATTTAAAACTAACTGCACGCGTTTCGCCATCGTTTTTGGTTTTTCCTGTAAAATCTGATTAATTTGGGTAAGGTTTGAGCAGCATAGCTCACTAAAACAGTGCTGTTAGCTTTCTTCTCTACGAGAGCTGCGCCAACGGGGTGTTAAGCCAGTGCTGAGTAAAGAGTCCTGAATAACAAGTGTTTTTTCAGAACTTAAAACTCCTGAAATGAGTATATTGTCTCAAGTAGCTTTGCCCATACCCTAAAGCTTACAGATCCTAGCGAAAGGAAGGGTGCGATCGCAACTATTAGCGCTAGAAAGTTGGAGGAATGGGGGATGAGGGAGCAGGGGAGCAGAGGAGAATAATCAATGCCCACAATGCCCAATGCCCCATGCCCAATCCCCAATATCTAAAAGTTATTTTTCATTTCCCGTATCCGCGCAAAGGTTTGCACTTCATCGCTACCTTTTACGGTTGATTGTAATGATGGCTGATCCCAACGTAAAAAGGGATTGGTTCGCTTCTCTATTCCCAGCAGCGAGGGTATAGTAGCTTCTCCTCGACTACGATAAGTTTTTACTTCATTGAAGCGTTTTTGTAAATCGGCATTGTCGCCATCCACAGTTAGGGCAAATTGCAGATTTCCTAAAGTGTATTCGTGGGCACACCAGATACGGGTATCATCTGGTAGAGAGCGCAGTTTGGTTAAAGAGTCTACCATTTGAGTTGGTGTTCCTTCAAACAAGCGACCACAACCGCCAGAAAATAAGGTATCGCCGCAAAATAAATCGCCTGTCTCACCAGCTTTTTCAGGGGGAAAGTAGTAAGCGATGTGAGCACGGGTATGTCCGGGAACAAAAATAACTTCAGCGATGCGATCTGCAAACTGGACGCGATCGCCTTGTTGCAAAAACACCTGCTGTCCCGGAATTCGCCCACGATCTTCGACGCCACCGTAGACTGTTAGTTGCGGGAAGTGTTCTATTAATTGCTGATTGCCACCTACATGGTCGTTGTGGTGGTGTGTGTTGAAAATCGCCACCAACTCAGCTTTTAACTGTGCAAGTTGCTTTAGTACTGGTTCAGCCTCTGCTGGATCGACAACAGCAGCAATTTGTTGCTGGCGATCTACTAGCAAAAATATGTAATTATCTGAGAGTGCCTCAAGCCTGATTACTTGCATTACTTTATATCTCCCTTTCCAGTAAATACTTTGGAATCTATCAGCAATCTTAAATATCTCAGCGAGAAAAGGTTGAGAAAGTCCATAAATACTATGATACTATACAACCGTAATAATACTTAAAAATATACTAAGAAACTATAAATTATATCTGGGTATATCAGTAAAATTTCTCTGGGAGGAAGTGTAAAAGCTAAGTTAGATTTATTCTGTTCTTTTTGTCATAAATTGTCTTTTTTACTCAAAAACACAAAATCAGTAATCGAAAATTTTTTATTTGTACATACTAATTCTTAATACAGAATCTTATAGATTCACTTTAGGTTCTTTATAAAATATAGATGTTAATAACGACAAATAGAGCAATAAATCATGGTAAAAAAAGATGAGCTTTCCAATTTTTTCTTTGCAGGTTCATAAATGAAGCTAATCCATACAACTAGCTGGTATTTTCCAGATACATCAGCCGGTGCTGAAGTATACTTAGATTCACTACTGCATGGTTTACAAGTACATGGACTCGAAGGTATTGTTGCTGCTCCTAAACAAGGTACAGAGGAAGATACCTACGAATACAATGGTATCTCAGTTTATCGTTATCCTGTTTTTCCTAACCCCAGTCAGATACAGGTACACAAACAGCTACCCCACGGCGGCTTTAAAACTTTTGCTAATTGGCTAGAAAACAATCGAGCCGATGTATATCATCAACATTCATGGCGATTTGACTGCGGTTTACATCATCTTGCTCTCGCCCGTCAGCTAGGGATGGCTACTGTAGTCACCGTCCACATACCTGAGCCTATATGTCTGCGTGGTACGATGATGCGCTGGGGTGAAGAACCTTGCAATGGGTTGATTGACTCTGTTAATTGTAGTCAATGTTTGGGAGTAGCAAAGCAAGCAGCCCCTTGGATGCTCAAGGCTTTTAGTCAAGTTCCTTTGGATGTTGGCATAGCAGCAGAAACAAAATTACTTACCTCTAAAAGTTTCAAGCTACGCCTGCTTGGTAAAACTCTTGGTATTCCTACTCTAGTGTCTCAACATAGACGCAATTTGATGCAACTAGCAAAACTAGCCGATCGCATTGTTGTAACGAGTAATTGGCAATACAATGCTTTTGTTGCAAACAACGTTCCTCCCGAAAAACTTACTGTTTCTCGGCAAGGTGTTGCTAACACTTTCAAACGTGAAATAACACCAAACAAACCACAAAACTCGACATTAAAAATCGGCTTTTTGGGTCGCTGGCAAGAAACTAAAGGGGTACAAGTTTTAGTAGAAGCGGTACATAGTCTACCGAATGATGTACCTGTTGAGTTAATTCTTCATGCTACTCATCCGGGAAAATACGGTGCTGCCAATCGTGAAAAAGTGATGGCGATCGCTGCTCGTGATCGCCGGATTCGGATTGCTGAACCACTTTCACGCGAAGCAGTACCAGACGCATTAGCAGGTTTCGATATCCTAGCAATACCATCGCAGTGGTTAGAAACTGGGCCGATAGTTGCTTTAGAAGCACAAGCTATGGGCATTCCCGTACTAGGTTCAAATTTAGGAGGAATTGCTGAGTTAGTCCGTCACGGCATTGATGGTTGGTTAGTTCCAGCCAAAGATGTCCAAGCATGGGCTGAAGCGATCGCAACTTTAGCCAAAGACGCCGATTTACTAGCTAAGTTACGTCAAGGTATCCAGCCAGTACGTACAATGGATACTGTTGCTTCAGAGATGTTGGCACTTTACCATGAAATCTTAAAAATTCCTCAGAAAAATTTTGTATCTTGATGGATTGACACTTAATTTCTTTAGTTGCTCCAACTCCGACAAAACAAATTAAATTAATATTTGCAAATTTAGCAATAGCTGACAAATCCTGGGAAAATTAAATAAAAATCAGTATAAAAATAGTGAAAAAATTTTCTAAAATATCCTTGTTGGTTTCAGATTTATCAAGCGCAGCAATTCTGCGTGCATACTTGATAGCAAAAGCTCTCAATCAGTTAGGATATGAAGTTGAAATTATGGGTTTTTTATTTGGAAATAAGTTCTATTTAAATTTACCATCCGAATTCAACGTTTATAATTTACCAGGCAAAGACTTTCCAGAGTTTTTTGGAGAAATCCAAAAAATTTTACCCAAAATAGATGGCGATATAATTTATGCTATCAAACCACAAATAGCAAGTTTTGGAGTTGGACTATTAAGGAAAATATTCACTAGAAAGCCATTAATTTTAGATATAGATGATTGGGAACTCAGCTGGCATGGCGGTGATAACTGGCATTATCATCCTACACCCAAAGAATTAGCTAGAGACTTATTGAAACCACAGGGCGCACTCAAAAATCCTCATCATACTTTATATGTGAAATGGATGGAAGGTTTAGTAAGTCATGCTGATGCTGTGACAGTGCATACTAAATTTTTACAGCAGCGTTTTGGTGGTACATTTGTTCCGAATGGCAAAGATGTTTCCTTATTCGATCCCACTCAATATGATGCTGAATCCAGTAGAAATCGTTATGGTTTATCTGAATATCGGATTTTAATGTTTCCTGGTGCGCCAAGACCTTATAAAGGTTTAGAAGATGTTCTCATGGCGCTCGATAAACTTAATCAACCAGACTTGAGACTAGTAATTGTAGGTGGTAGTCCTTATGATGATTATGATAAACAACTTCAACAAAAGTGGGGACGTTGGATTATAAAATTACCCAAGTATCCAGCCGACGTTATGCCTGATTTGGTAGCAGCTGCTCACATTGTAGTTGTTCCCCAGCGAGATACTCCAGAAACTCGCGCTCAATTTCCCTTGAAGTTGACAGATGGGATGGCAATGGCTAAACCTGTATTATCAACACGTGTTGGAGATATTCCCCAACTTTTAGGTGATACTGGTTATTTAGTAGAGCCTGGTTGTCCTGAGCAAATTGCTGAACAAATTCAATTGATTTTTCAGAATTTAGAGTCAGCAAGCCAGAAAGGTATCAAGGCAAGAGAAAGATGTGTGGAACACTATAGCATAGAGGCTATGGCTTCTGTGCTCAAGTCAGTAATTGCTCAGTTGTGAATAATATTAATAATTAAGTTAAATTGGCATAAAAATACCCAATGTCTACCAGAAAACTAATACTAAGATTCGCCAAACCCTATCCAGGTTTAATTGTCCTAACAATGCTGTTGGGATTTTCTGGTGCTTTATTTAATGGTGTCGGTGTGACTTTGATTGTGCCAGTAATTTTGAGAATTGTCGGACAACCAGTAGATTTAACTGGTTTTCCTCCGATTCTCAAAGCTGTGATGTTTCCATTTGATAATCTTCCCGAAAATTATCGTAATCTGGGAATGGCTGGAACAATTATATTTGTAATTTTATTAAAAAACTTATCTAGTTATTTTAGTATTTTAACATCAAGTGTTTTCACTCGGAGATTAAATGCAGACATTCGCGAAGCTAGCTTAGAGTTATTATTAGATATTGATATAGATTATTATTCAAAAATGAAAGTAGGCGATATTATTAATCGCCTTGGTTCGGAAACTGCCCGGACTTCAAGTGCTATCGGGTCTATGATCAATTTAATTATTTTAATAATTACAATTTTAGTTTTCGTTTGTTTATTATTAGCAATTTCTTGGCAGCTAACAATCGCAGCAACAATTTTGTTGGGTTTTATAACATTAATCAATCAATACACAATTAGTAGAGCGAAAAAATTTGGTCAACAACTATCAGAAATGTCTACATCTTATTCCATCAGTGTTTTAGAAACATTGAATGGAATTCGTTTAGTAAAGTCAACTGCCAATGAAGACAGAGAATATCAAAAAATTACCAAATTAATCCGCGATCGCGAGAAAGCAGATTTTCAATCTCAGGTAAACTCACAAGCGATCGGGCCGATAAGTGAGGTGATGGGCGTTATAGCCTTACTTCTGATTGTATTCTTGAGTAAAACTTTCTTTGCCAACCAGGTTTCTTTTATTTCAACGGTACTACTGACATATTTATTAGTATTACTGCGACTGCTGCCTTTGGTTTCTCAGTTAAATAGTCTTCGTAGTAGCTTTGCCAATAGTGCTACTAGCGTAGAAATAGTGAGTGAGTTTTTAAGTCGCGATCGCAAGCCGTTTATGAAAAACGGTAATGTAATTTACACAGAATTAAAAGAAGGAATAGGTTTTAATTTACTTTCCTTTGCTTACCCTAGTCATGAAAAGTTAGTACTCAAAGATGTAAATTTATTTTTACCCCGTGCTACAACTCTGGCTTTGGTAGGTGGCTCTGGTGCAGGTAAGTCCACCTTGGCTGACCTCTTACCCAGATTTTACGATCCGACATCTGGCAGTATCTCTATCGATGGCACAGACCTGCGTGATTTTGATATCAAATCTCTCAGAACACACATGGGAATTGTCAGTCAAGATACATTTCTCTTTAATGACTCGGTGCGAAATAACATTGCTTATGGAAGACCTGAAGCTACAGAAGATGAAATTATCTCAGCAGCCAAACGAGCAAATGCTTATGAATTTATTGATAAATTACCTCAAGGATTCAACAGCCAAATTGGCGATCGCGGCGTCATGTTGTCTGGTGGACAAAGGCAAAGATTAGCGATCGCTCGCGCTCTCCTGCAAAATCCAGAAATTTTGATTTTAGATGAAGCCACCAGCGCTTTAGATACCGTTTCCGAACGTTTAGTACAAGCTGCACTCGACGACTTAAGTCGCGATCGCACAACCCTTGTAATTGCTCACCGCCTTTCCACAGTCCAAAAAGCCGATCAAATTGCCGTATTAGATCAAGGACAGGTGGTAGAAGTGGGAACCCATGAAACACTTTTACAAAAAGGGGGTTACTACTCACGTTTGTACTCAATGCAATTTGCGGAACGTCCTGAAACTGCTACCAAACACAATCAAAGCTTGCTCCGCATTTCTCACGAAATTCGGACGCAGTTGAACTCGATGATCGGGTATCTACGCTTATTACTTGATGATTTGGTAAACGATTCCCAAGAACGGCACGAATTAATTCAAGATTCTTATAAATCAGCCTGGAGAATTCTCAACACCATTGATGTTTTTGAGGATGTGATTAACTTACAAATCAAGGGGCAGATTCTCTCAATTTCTGACCACAATCAGAATGTTATCAGTAACCATTATCAAACTTTTAATCATATCTCCGTTGAGTTTCGGACTTACCTTAATCTCATACTTAGCTATCTCCGCTCTCTTGATGATAATTTGATATCTACCACAGAAGAAAAAAATGGATTAATTACCGAAAGTTATGAATCTGCTATGTATCTGCTCGATAATTTAGAAAAGTTTGAAAATAATATTAATATCTAAAGTTATGAAAAACACTGCTTCAAAAAAATACTACATTTTTTTCATTGGTGAAGAGTTGCCGCAGCCAGAAGCTCACTTAGTACAGTCTACAAATGCAGCTAACGCCGCTGCCAACTTGGGATACTCAACAGTTTTGGTATACCATGACAAAGGAGTAAAAGCAATTAACCCAGTTAATCTAGCTTGTCCTTTTCAACCAAGAAAAACACCAACAGAACTTATTGAATATTACAACCTTCATGACAAATTAAAAGTTGCTCCCTTACCAATGCCTTGGCCGATTGACCATTTTCAGAGTAAATTTACTGATTCTAATACCATTGCTAGCAAATATTATTTACCATTTCACATACTTCCAACTACTAAACTTGTCCACAGTCGCAACTGGAATTTTGTCAAAGCTGCCATTAAAAATGGTCTTCCGGCAATTTATGAACACCACCACCACGAAGACAAGCAATTTGAGCCAGAAATTGTTAAAAATCCGCTACTGCAAATTGCTGTCACCGTTGTAGAAACTGTCCGTGAAAGTATGATTAAAAATGGTATGCCACCAGAAAAAGTAATTAAACTCCACAATGGTTTTAATCGCTTATTTATGGATAGACAACCAGAAAAAGCAGCGGAATGGCGTAAAAAACTATTGCAAAACGAAAGCCAAAAATTGGTAGTTTATGCGGGAGCATTACAGCAATTTAAAGGTATTGATGTACTAATTGATGTAGCTAAAGAAATGCCTAATGTGCAATTTGCTTGTGCAGGTGGTAAGCCAAAAGAAGTCGAAGATTATCAGCAATTAGCAAAAGAAAAACAGGTTCATAATCTTAAATTTTTGGGATATGTTTTGCATAATGAGTTAGCATCTTTGCTACAAGCAGCCGATGCTTTAGCTCACCCTCATTGTTCGGGAAAAGCGGCAACTTTCACATCTCCCTTAAAGCTGTTTGACTATTTCGCCTCTGGAACTCCCATTGTCTCGACGGAAATTTCTTCATTGGTTGAGTTTCAAGATACTCAAGCAATCGCTGCTTGGTGTGAACCAGATAACCCCAGCAAATTTGCCGAAAGTCTGAAGCGGGTTTTAGAAACTCATCCCAGAAAAATAGAAGGTTATTCAGATAGTATCGAGTTTGTCAAGCAGTTTTCTTGGGAAAATCGAGCGGCAAAAATTCTTAGTTATGTTGATGAATCTCTGCTGTCCCAAATTATTGTCTAAGGAAAAATGGCTGAAATTAGGAAAAATAACTCATGACAAATAATAACTAAAATGAATATTAAAACTGTTGGCATGATTAGCAGCTATTCAGGTCTGGCTAAAAACAAAGATTGGTTATGGCAACAAACTCCGCACTACTTTGGTGTTTGGAAAAACATGCAAATGTTGAAAATGGCACAAAAGCCAGATTTTATGTTGCTATATCAATTTGATTTTCCCCAAGCATCGCCGCCAAAATCTTGGTTAGATAGTTTTCGCAAACAGCAGCAAAAACCAGTAGTAAATGTTGAATCTCTACTGCGTGGTGTCAACAAAGAGCGAATTATTTATTTGCTCAGAGAACCGCCTTTAGATGAGGTTGTAAAAATAACTAATCATAATTATCAAGAAGCTCAGAAGTATTGCGGCTACGTTTCTGGCCCCGATGATTTTGCTCCCATTCCTGACTATATGCCTGCTATTTGGTATCACTCAAATTCATTTCAAGATTTAAATGAAATGCCACCGCCTCCAAAAGTTGCCCCATGTAGTTGGATTACTTCGGGAATTAGCCGCACAGCCAACCATCGCCAGCGTTTAGATTTTTTACAATCTTTGCAATCTAGTGGCATGAAATTTGATTTGTATGGGCGTAACTTACCAGAATGGGCGAACAGTTCGGGAGAACTAGGTAACAAATGGTATGGCATGGCCCCATACTATTACAATCTAGCAATTGAAAACTATGCTGATAATAATTGGTATGTGAGTGAGAAACTTTGGGATAGTTTACTTGCTTGGTGTTTACCAATTTACTATGGTGGCCCGGCTGCTGATAAGTTATTGCCACCGGGTAGTTTTTTGCGCTTGCCCAGTTTAGATGAAAAAGGTATTGCCTACATCCAAGAAGTCACAGCAACACCTGATGCTTGGTATGCTGCCAAGGATGCGATCGCAGAAGCACGTCAAATCATTTTACACAAATTAAACCTGCTTAACTGGTTATCAAACTTTGTCGATCAACACTCATAAATTATGAATGGTATTTGTACCCTTGGCAATGATTATGTTTTCGATCAACTGGTGGCTTTGCTCAATAGTATTGATGTTATCTTAGGCCCAGAAACTCCTGTTTGTATCTATCCTTTCGACGATCGGACACAACGAATTACTGATGAAATAGCTAAACGCCCTAATGTATTTCTTTACGATGACCAAGAATCAATCAACCGCTGGGATCAATTTATGTTGGCAGCAGCCCCAGAAAGATTGAATCGGAGTAAATCTCGTCTTTATGGCGCTCACCGTCGTTTTTGCGCTTTTGATGGGCCATTTGAGAAGTTTATCTATTTAGATGCAGACACCTTGGTAATGAACTCACTCGCAGGAGTGTTTGAAAAGCTAGAGAGTTATGATTTTGTTGTCTATGATTTTCAATTTACAGACGTAAGTAAAATATATAATGTTAATTCTCCCAAATTACTAAAAATATTTGAGCAAAAACGCATTGATTCTGAAATATTTTGCTCAGGCTTTTATGGCGCAAAACAAGGGCTATTTGACTCAGAAAAAAGAGATTGGCTAATATCAAACTTACAAAATGGTGAGTCAGAAATTTTGTATGGTGGTGCTGGCGAACAACCATTAATTAACTATATGGTAATGAGGTCTAATCTTTCTATTTATAACTTTGCTTGCCAACTGCCAGATAATGAAAAAACAGGATGTTCTGCTAGCTCTAAACACTTTGAGGAACGAGAACATATTCTTTACGATCGCGGTAATCAACTAACTTATCTGCATTACATTGGGATTCCTCCTAATATCAATCAAGCAGTTTGTGCTGGAGAAAATATTCAGTTCCCTTATCGAGATTTATTTCTCTATTATCGTTACTTACACGAACCAAAAAAGCGTCCAGTCTTTAACAATCCTCCTAAGAATTATAATGACGCTCCAGTACCAAATTTATTTACCAGAGCTTTGCGAAAATTTAAGTTAATTAACCAAGGATAATTTATGAGTAGGGGCATTTATATAGTTGCCAATGACCGCGTTATCGATAATGCTATTGCTCTACTCAATAGCATTCGTTATTACGACCCAGAAGTTACCATTTATCTCATACCTTTTAATGACAATTACCATAAGGTAGCAGAACAGCTTGCTACCTTACACAACGTCCAAATTTTCCCAGATTTAGAACTTATTGATAGCTTTACCAAACGCATCGGAGAAATTTTTGACCGAGATTTCCTCGCCTTACCTAACAAAATGCGTAAATTGGTGGTGTGGTTTGGGCCTTTAGATGAATTTATTTATATTGATACGGATATTGTCGTTTTTGAAAAAATTGCCGACAATTTAGACAAACTTTCAGAAGTCGATTTCTTCTGCTGTGATTACCATCATGCTAATGAAAAGCTGCGAAATATTTTTTCCCCATTTGTGAAAGAACAGCAAATTTTTTCCGATGCCCAACTTCAAGATGTTTTCAACAGTGGTTTTTGGGCTTCGAGAAAAGGAATTATTACCCAACAAAAAATGGATGAAGCTTTACGCGAGTGTGCAGCACATCGCGAATATTTCGATTTTTCTGAAGGAGTGACAGACCAACCAATTTTAAATTATCTTGTTCTCAAACTAATTTCTAAACGTGGAAATCTTGTCAAAATTCCTGGGGGAGGGCCTGGTAGTTGGGCAGGTTCGCAAAATTTTCAACAGCAAGATTACGCCCTCTATGACCGAGGACAACGACTCAAATATCTCCACTGGGCTGGTACGCGGATGAAAACTGGTAGTCCCTATTGGCAATTGTGGGAACACTATCGCTATCTTCATGAGGGTAAATTTGCCTTTATTCCCAAACTGACTCGCCGTTTATTTCCCTTTGTTTCTGCCCGTACTTAATATTAGGAGTATCCCAATGATTGATGGTATTTACACCTTAGCGAATGATGTTGTCTACGATCAACTAGTTGCTTTGCTCAACAGTATAGAAGCTAATGCTGGTAGAGAAATTCCTGTTTGTGTAATTCCATATAATGACCAACTAGAGAAAGTAAAGGCAGAAATTGCATCTAGAGATAATGTTACTTTATTTGAAAATTCTGATTCCATAGCCTACTGGGAGGACTTTGGCTCTCGGATCTGGAAAGCTCATCCAAGGGCGTTAAAGCTATGGCGAGAATATGGTTTACCAGAGAATTATCGCATAGAAAGACATCGAAAACTTTGCTGTCTAGATGGCCCATTTGACAAGTTTATCTTCTTTGATGGAGATACTTTGTTGATGAAATCACTCGATGATGTTTATCAAAAGTTAGATGAATATGATTGGATTACGAATGACTTTCAATATAGATCCGATTTGAATTATATTTTCAATTGGACAGAAGATAAGCTAGGAGAGATTTTTCCTATAGAAGATATTAGGAATCAAATTTTTTGTTCTGGTTGGTTTGCCTCTAAAAAGGGTGTTTTTAACGATGCTAATTTAGCAAATTTACTAGCAAACTTAGAAGCAGGTGAAGCTGATGCACTGGCATGGGCAGATTCCGATCAAACAGTTCTCAATTATTTAGTTTTACGTAGTGGAATTTCTTACTACAATTACGCCTATCACGGTAAAGCGACTGGTTGCCATTGGACTTCTAAATTTGATGTTGTAGATAATATTCTTTATGACCAAGGGCAGAAATTGACATACTTACATTATATGAGTGTATCTTCTTCAGCTTTTACGAGGCTTTGTGGGGGTGAAGATGTTGATATTGCTTACCGCGATGTTTTCTTATATTACCGCTATTTAAAATCACCTGAAAAATGTCCTCAAAGCTTTAAGCGCCCAAGCAAGCTAACACTTATGCAAAAGTCCACTAGTAGCTTTATTCAGCAAAGAATCAACAATATTAAGCTAAAGTATCGCAATTTCAAGCATAGAGTTAATGGCTACTAATAACATAAGTAGGTCAAATCCCTGTAGTGCTTGAACCACAATTTATTTGCTTTCAGCATCATCTGATGCTTTGAAGAACCTATAAAACGACGAACAAAATTTTTTAGGATTCTATATAGATACTTTTTCTCATAAGCTGATTTGTACAAATGCCATGGCTTAGTTTCACCGATGTAATGAATTATTTTTATAGGCTTTTGAGCATGATTAAAATCATAGCCAAATAATTGATTGTACTCATCCAGATGAATCTGGAACATATTGTATCCATGATCCAAATGAAGCTCTTTTTGATTTGGCCAATTGAAGTAGTAGGCATGAAGAAAGTCTTGATCGCCTCCTGAGGCAATGCCCTCTATCTTGCCAATTTTAGATAACATGTCATCAAATAATTCTGTAGATGGTTCAACAACCATAAGCCCAGAATTTAGCCTTGTCCAAGACAAAAGTTTGGGTAACATTCCTCCTGAATTGACAGCAGACATATGAGGCTTTTCAAACAGTTCGTCGATATTATTAAGTATCAGCATATCAGCATCTAAGTAGACTAATTTGTCAAACTGATTTAGTCCGAATATATTCAACTTTGGATAGGTGAAATGCCATCGATACGTTATCTGATTTATTGTACTTGGATTCTCAATGTTTTGAATAGTAATACAATTAATATTATGCTTGGTGAGGGACTCAATTACTTCCTTGGATAAATTAGGTGTTATTATAACTACAAAAGGATATCTTGAATTTGTTTTTGCTAATGAATAGTTCAAAACCAAAATGCCTTCCAAGTAGTCATCTGTTGTAAGTACAGAGATAAAGCTATAGTTTTTCATAGTCATATTTAGCCTCAAAGTTTTGGGTTGTGCATCAAAGAAGACTCTGCCTATGTAAAAGAATCAATAGAACATCCGCTAATTTGTGATCTCAAAACGCAATTTGACTGAATATTGAGCTAATAGGAAAGGATAAGAGCGATATCTTTTAACTAAAGCTAAACTACAAAAACAAACGTCTGGTTTTTCTTTGTTCATAAGGTTTTATTTTTTAAATCAAAATACCAGAAGTGGAAATGCTCACCATCGCCGGTGAGCATTTAGGTTGATTTGTATATTATTAAAGTGTCCTAGATATGAATACAGTTGAGTTAATCAGAATTTAACTGTATTGTTTTAAATTTATGACATAGAATCTAAATCTAAAGATTGCATACCTTCACGTTCTATAAAGGTCATCATACTTCCCAACTGCAACCAAACTAATAAACAAGTAAAGAGACTAATTGGTAGACCGACTCCTAAAGCCAAGGATGAGGGAAAACCAAATATCTCTAAGCCTGAAGACATAAATAGACAAGTACCGCCTGTTATGCCGATAAATGGTACAAGTAATTGTTTCAGTGAGGAACGTGGCTGAGTATTTTCTGCTCGTTCGCTTGGCCAGTTCTGCACAATTACTTTCAAAGTGCCAGATAATGCCAAACCAGATGTTAATGCTATCAAAAAGCCAACAAGTAAGAGAAAGTAAGGCGGTTGCTCAGGAAAATAATACATGAAAACTCCTAATTTCTATTAAAGATTTTTTACTTTTTATTTGTTGACTGGTTCTCAGCAAAAGACCCAAGTAATGTCGCTTTTGGCAGGATAGCGGCTGCCCCTTCTCTGGATAAGTCTGTTAAAATCCCGATCGCTACATTTAATAAACGATCCGGTTTTAAGTCATCTTTAACCAGGTTCCATAAGCGTTGCACATCTTCGGTATGCAGGCGGTCATCTTCGGTGAGAGCAAGCACTAACTGTCGCCTGAGAAACTTGCCTTCTGCCGACATTAAGTATTGGAACCCCATTTGCGCTGTGGGCAATACATCAAAGTTGTTATCGGTACGAGCGATCGCAATCAAATTCTCTAACCGCTGCCACTGAAATTTACCATCTTTGAACAACACATTCAATAATCGTCGTCGTAATTCCGGCGATTCTCCTGTCAGCAACCGCCGCGCTATATAGGGATAACCCACTTCCACAATTTTGAAATCGGGGTTAAGGCTAAGGGCAATACCTTCTTGGGTAACTAGGGAACGAATAATCAAGGCAAACTTTGCCGGGACTCGGAAAGGATATTCGTACATCAGTTCCGAAAATTCATCGGTAATAGTTTTGAAGTTAAAATCCTTGACATTTTTACCAATAGCGTTTCCTAGCACCGCTTCTAATGCTGGCACTATCGGGCAAATATTTGTATCTGGAGTCAGAAACCCTAATTTTACAAAGTCTTCGGCTAAGTCGGTATAGTCTTTATTCACCAAATGCACTAGCGCATCTACCAGTGTTTCTTTGGTGCTTTCTTCCAACTGATCCATCATACCGAAGTCAATATAAGCCATACGACCATCAAGCACAGCAAACAAATTGCCGGGATGAGGGTCAGCATGGAAGAAGCCATATTCTAAAAGCTGTTGCAATCCTGATGTCACGCCAATTTGGATGATCGCTTCTGGGTCTAAACCTGCTTCGCGGATGTGTTGAGTATCCGTCAGCTTGAAGCCGTTAATCCATTCCAGTGTTAAAACGTGGGTATTTGTATAACGCCAGTAAATACCTGGAACTTTTACTTGTGGGTCATTGTGGAAGTTGCTAGCAAATTTTTCGGCGTTGCGACCTTCATTAATATAGTCAATTTCTTCAAATAACTTCGTGCCAAACTCGTCCACAATTAAAGTTAGGTCGTGACCGAGATTTAAAGGCAACCAAGGAGCTAGCCAACCTGCTGCCCAACGCATTAGATATAGGTCGCGTGTAATTATCGGATGTAAGTTGGGGCGTTGCACTTTTACGGCGACTTCTTCACCGCTAACCAGCCGACCCCGATATACTTGACCCAAGCTAGCAGCAGCTACTGGGTTAGGTGACAGTTCGCTATAACTTTCGTAAATTGGACGACCTAGTTCTGTTTCGATAATCTGGTAAGCGATCGCATTATCGAAAGGTGGTAACTGGTCTTGTAACTTGATCAGTTCTTCTAAGAAATCTTTGCGTATCAGGTCAGGTCTGGTGGAAAGGGCTTGACCAACTTTAATAAAAGTCGGGCCGAGGCGGGTGAGCAATTCTCGCAACTGGATAGCTCGTTTACCCTTGTTCTGCTCAACTCGATCTTGCCACTCGTCCCACTTCAGACTGAGTATAAATCCTGCAAAGGAGAAGATAATTCTCAGCAGTCGCCCCCAGGCTAACCAGGGACGGTAACTATAGTAGCGAGCGATCGCATCTGGATTATAGAGTTTTAGTTGAGCAGGTTGATACTGACCCACGCCTTTTTTTGCCTCTTCAACTGAAAAATTTACAATGATTACTTTTCTCCTGACCCACAAGTTAGTTGCAAATTCAGGATAGCAGTAGTCTTTTATCTAAAATAACTAGAACTCTACCCTTTGGGGATAGTGTTCGAGGCGATTTTAGCATCTGTTACTGCCTAGATTTATTTATCTTTTTCTTAATTATACTTTATAAAACTACAACTAATTATCCTAGTTTTAGATGATTTTATTTTTTCTTAACTTTAATTTATATAAATATAAGTATGTATCTAATATATGCAAATTGAAACTCAGTAACCGCTTACAACATAAGATCCCCGACTTCTAACAGAAGTCGGGGATCTTGGTACTATGTTTATTTATACCTGTGCTTTAAGTGGAAAATAAAATATTTTATGTGTCCACAATAAAATTACAGTATCAACTAAAACCTTGGTAATTGTTAATAGCTTTGCCACAACTACCAATTACCTGCTTTTAATTGTCATGTAGTGCTATTTAGATTTGGCCTCCAAGTTTTCTAAACGGCTTCTCAATTCCTGATTTTGTTGTTTGAGTTGGTCGAAATCTTCACGCAATTGACGCAGGGTTTTTTCTGAACCAATGTTCTTTTGTACCTTGGAAATTTCTTCTTCAGCAGAGCGACGTACACGCCCATCAGCTGTTTGGTCAACTAGCGATCGCAAAATTCCTACAGCTTTAGGTGTTTCCATTTGTCCTAAGGCTGCGGCTACGGCTATTTGCGTTAAAAAGAAGGTTTCTTTGGCTAGTTCTGTTAATTTTTCTAAAATCCGTTCCAAATTAGCCGGACTTTGACCTACAGAAATCTTTCCTAAAGCGCGAATTGTGGCTAAACGTAGGGGTTGTGGTACACCGAGTTTGGTGTATTCGATCAGTAGATTTAAAGCTGCTTCTGAGGTTTTGAATTCAGCTAAACCAGCAACTGCCCCACTCCGCACGACTTCATTCCAACCTGCCTTTTCTTCTAAAACGGATTTCAGCAGCTTTAATACCTTGTCTTCCTTGGGTTTTTCTTCCGAGTTTGCCGATGCGATCGCCCCGATCACACGAGAAGCTGCTGCTTCCACGTAATAACTGGGATCGCCCTTTTGCACTAACCCTCTCACAGCTTTATAGCTTTCAGCAGTTTTGAATTGAGTAAGTGCTTCCACTACAGCTCGTCGCACATAAGCATTTTTATCTTTTAACCCAGCAATTAAGCCATCAAAGGCTTGATCTAAATTGATTTGGCCTAGTTGTTTTGCCACTTCCACACGCACACCCCACAATGGGTCATTTTTTAGCGATGCAGACAGTGCAATGATCGCTTCTAGCCCACCTTTTTTCGCCAAAGCTGCTGCTGCATAACTACGCGAAATCGGGTCGGGATCAAATTCTAACTGTGCTTTTAACTCCGCGATTGGATATTCCAAAGCTACTGTTTTTAGATAATTATTTCCAACATCAAAGCTAATAAATTGGGGCTTATTCTCTACGGGAAAGTAGAAGCTTTGTTCGCGTTCATTTACCCGGACAGTAAAAGTTTTGAGTTGTGAGTTAGGAGTTATGAGTTTGGAATTATTTTTAACTCCTAACTTTTGTACAGACGCGATTAATCGCGTCTCTACTGCTAACTCCTCACTCCTCACTTCTTCTTGTTGCGTATAGCCAAAACCAATAGGTATTTTTAAATCAAACAAATCTTTACTGCCATCTTTACCTTCAGCAGCTTGGGTTTGAGTTACTGTAATTTTTGCTAAATTAGCATCTCCATCCCAAGAGTAAGCTACTTTAAAATCGGGATGACCGCCACGATAAACGTATTGGTCAAAGAGGAACAAAAGATTACGTCCGGTTGCCTTTTCAATCGCCCTAAGTAAGTCTACTGTTTCTACGGTTTTATGAGCATTATCTTGGACAAATGTTTGGATTGCCTGCCAAAATAACTCATCTCCCAATTGGGCCCGAATCATGTGATAGACACAAGATCCTTTTTCGTAAATGTGGCGATCGTAAAGTTCAATAGCTTCGCGGTAAACGTGCGTTACCATTGGACGGCGATAACGGCTGCTATCTTCACTTAAGTAACGACGAGCTTCCAATAAACGATAGTAAGCTGCTTCTTCTAGACTATATTCCTGTTCTGTCCACATCACCTCAGAGTAAGAAGCCATCCCTTCTTTAATCCAAGCATGAGACCAATGCTTAATCACCACCAAATCACCAAACCACTGGTGCGCGAGTTCGTGAACTACTAAAGCTTCAGTGTTGCGGTTATCTAAGGCAGCGCGTTCATCCAGCAAACATCTATCCGTTAACAGTGTTGTGGAGGTATTTTCCATGCCGCCAAAGATGAAGTCATCGACGCAAACTTGGGCGTATTTCGGAAAAGGGTATGGATAACCATACTTTTGGCTCAAAAATTCGATCATTCGGGGAGTTTTTTCCATGCTGCGTTTAGCATCTTCCTCCCGTCCCTTTTCTACGTAGTAGGTAACTGGTTTTCCATTCCACTCATCCCGAATTTCAGCAAAATCACCTACTGCTAAAGTCATCAAGTAGGTAGGATGAACTTGTTGCTGTAACCAATGATAAATTTTATAATCACCATCTTCTGTGGTGTCAATTAATTCACCGTTGGAAATCGCCACGAGAGGATTAGGAACGCGGACACGAATTTCTGAAGTAGACAGTTGTCCTGGATAGTCAAAGCAGGGGAACCAAAAGCGAGAGTCCTCGTCTTCTCCCTGAGTCCAAACTTGAGTAGGCTTGTTTGGGTAGTGCTTATCTGGTTGAATAAAATAAATACCGCGTTGCGGTTTTGCCACCGAGTAGGCGATCGCAATCAGCAAGCGTTGACCAATTTGGGTTGCCTGAGAAAGTTGAATGGAAAGCTGTTCCCCGTCATATTCAAAGTTTTGTGGCACTTCGTCCACCTGCACAGACTCGATATTTAGGTTGACAGCATCCAAAGTCAAACGATCAATACCATTACGGATTGGCAAGAGGCGAATGTTACAACTGCCCTGATAGCAAAGCTTTGGAATATCCAAGCTGAGATCGAGAAAAATATGCTCTACCTGTCCGGGGCGATCGGGGTTGTAGTGTGGTCTTGCTCCCGGTAACTCAAAAGGTTTGTGTCCGTTATTATCTGTATCAAAATAAGACTGCGACATTGATGCTTACTGACCTTGTAATCCTGAAAAGTCTGGCTTGGTTGGATGTACTTAAGTAAAATAGCGGTGTTTGATGTATTTCCCAAATCAACAGGGCATTATGGAGGTGAGAACTTCCCTTTGGGATTGGGGGATTAAAATTAATCTCACCCGAACTTCCGCAGATCGGCTACCGATCCTGGGGTTTTTTCCATATCCCTCCCGCATTTACTTTTTCTGATGTTTTGCACTTTTTTGGCATTGAGTCAAGAGTCTCTTGCACCTTGCTGCACCTTGATAGATTCTCATTCAGTACAAATACTCCTAATTATTTTTATAACTTAGGATAGCTTGCTGCTGCTGAACACGTTCTTTTGTTTAAGATGAACAGCATATCATTTGCAGATTCGCTCCTCATCTGGTTGAAGTACTTTTTGAGAGTAATTTTAGACCGCTAATTTATAAGATTACTAATTTTATCAGTAAATACCAACTGGAGTTGAAACTAAATGCAGGATACCAGTTGTGTGAAAGTACAATAACCGATTTCTGTCTCCGTAAAAACTCCCATACTGGCGAGTGCCCGTAAAAGTTGATCGCAGGGATCGCTTGTAAATTGATGTTGTACTTCCCAAATTTTCTTAACTCCTTTGACAAATCAGCGTAGGCGTAGCCCGTCGTAGACATCGCTAGCTTGTTTGCTGCATAGATGGACTGCGAAATCCAAGTGCTATAGCAATCCTAAATCATTCGTAAACAACGAGATTCTCAACTTTTTAGAGAAGTCAGGAATCTTGGCTTTGCAATTTTTACAAATCAGATAGGATTGCTATGTATGCAGAAACACTATTTGTAGTGAAAAATCACTTTTAAGTTGGATATTTGCTGATTGAACGTCATATTTAATTGAGAATTTTTCTGATTAAGATTCAATTAATGATGCATATCAAAAGCAACAATTTTCAGCAAGGAGGAGGTAGATGTGCAGTTTGTCAACGAGTGTGCTGCTAAATCCTTTGGTCATGGGTTAGTCTAGCGATGGATTAGCGGAAATTATTATAAATCCGAAAACTCTACAGTGACACTTGTATAAATCTCGGTGACAATCTGAGCAAAAGAGGATAAAAAAATGCCTGAAAGTAAATCAAAATTTCTCATTCCTGCTGTTGGTGCTGCTGTCGTTGTCGCCGGAAGTGTAGCGGCTTATATGTACTTTAAAGGCTCACCAGGAGGTAGTTTGGACGCTCTAGGCAGTGCTAAAGTAGTACCTTCAACAGCAATGATGGCAGCTTATATTACTACTGACTCTGAAGCTTGGGCAAAATTACAGCAGTTTGGCACTCCAGAAGCACAAAAGTTAGTGGCAAAGGGTCTGGAAGATTTCAATAAGCAAATCTTCAGTGACAGTAACGTTTCTTATGAAAAAGACATAAAGCCTTGGGCTGGTAGTGTAATGATTGCTGTATTGCCACCAAATCCTGTAAAACCAGCACAGTTAAAGGAACCCTCTGGGACAACTAATGTGCCAACAAATTTACAGCAGGAATCAAATATCCTGATAGTGGTGGGAATCAAGGACAAACTCAGCGCCTTGAATTTTGCTAACAAATTGAAGTCACAAAAAGGAGTGAAATTACAGGAATCTGACTATCAAGGTCAAAAAATTGTCGAAACTACACAAAATGGCAAGCCGACGTATAGCGTAGTTTTAAATGATAGTCAGTTGGTATTAGCCCCCGAAAAGCAAGCTGTAGAAAAAGCAATTGACACGTTTAAGGGACAGTCTTCTTTTGCCAATAAAGAAGGTGCTAGCAGCATTCTTAAAGGAGTGGATGTTAAAAACAGCCTCGCCCAAATTTATGTACCAGACTATGCCGGGATGATACAGCAATTAACTGCTGGAAATCCGCAGGCAAAGCAGTTACCCCCACAAACCCTGACACAACTGAAGCAGATAAAATCTGTGGTAGCGGGTGTTGGTGTTGATGATGCGGGAGTGCGGGTAAAAGCGATCGCTAATTTAGATCCGCAATTAAATAAATTTCAGTATCAATCAAGTCCTGGGAATATAGTCGGGCAATTTCCTGCTGATACCTTTGCTTTGATTAGCGGAAATGGCATCAGCCGTGGTTGGGAAGTGCTGGTAGAGCAGTCAAAAGATTATCCAGAAATGAAGCAAGCTCTGGAACAAGCGCGAGGACAATTGAAATTCGCCAATATAGACCTAGATAAGGATATTTTTGGCTGGATGAATGGGGAATTCGCCTTTGGTGCGATTCCATCAAATCAAGGGGTATTAGCAAGTGTTGGTTTTGGAGGTGCTTTAGTATTTGATACTAGCGATCGCAAAACTGCCGAAGCCACCTTAACAAAATTGGATACCCTTGCCAAAACCCAACAAATCAACGTCGCCAACAGAAATATCGGTGGTAAAGACGTAACTGAATGGCAAATACCCCGACAAGGAGCTTTATTGGCACATGGTTGGCTAGATCAAGATACTGTATTTGTAGCTCTTGGTGGCCCAATTGCTGAGGCAGTTAGCGATCGCAAAAATCCATCTCTCGACACTAGCGACGCTTTCAAAGCCGTTACTGGTTCTTTGCAAAAGCCCAATGGTGGCTATTTCTACCTAGATATGGATAAAACTAAAACTGTGCCCTTGATCAATAGTTTTGTATCGTCTAACGCCGATACCATCACCATTTTGAATTCCATTCGTGGTATTGGTTTTACCGCTATTAGCCCTGATAAATCCACCAGTGAATTAGAGATGTTGTTAGCTCTTAAGCCTACTGCAAAGTAGGGTATTGGGCATGGGGCATGGGGCATGGGGCATGGGGTATTGGGCATTGGGCATTAGGAGTGCTGAGTTAGGAGTTAAGAGTTAGGAGTTTTGTTTATCCCCTTGTCCCCCTATCTCCCTCATCTCCCTCATCTCCCCCACCTCCCCACTTACAAAACTTGATTATTCCGAGTTTCCAAGGTTTGGTTGAGTCTATCCAACGCGCCAGTCAATCTTTCTTGGGCTACAAGGTTAGGATCTGGCAAGGGTTCATCGGCGACTTCTTCTTGTCTCTTGAATTTTTGTAAGGCTCGAATTGCCAGAAATAAAACTAAGGCAATGATTACAAAGTCAACTATTGCGCCAAGAAAGTGACCAATCTTGATTCCCGGGCCAATGGCGATTGTTCTCCAGTCTTTGCCAGCAAAACTAACCAAGGGATTAATCAATGGCATGATCACATCTTCAACAAAGGAAGTGACAATCTTGCCAAAAGCACCACCAATGATGACAGCGATCGCTAAGTCAACTACATTCCCTTTAAGGGCAAATTCTTGAAAATCTTTTAAAAAGCCACTTGCTCTTCTTCTTGCTCTGGCCATACTTGACTCTCAATAAGCTTAACTTACTGTAATTTTCTTTAGAAATGGCACTCAGCTTTTTGCCATCCCTGTTGAGATAGATATTGCTAAGTATCAAAATTTTACCAGTCTTGAATAAAATTCTCTGATAAAGAAATATAAATTGGAAACCAGCATAATTCACATCTTCTCAGAACTTTGCTGTTCTCCAAATATCAATCTTCTATAATATTTGTTGCTTAGAGCAAGCCAAAGGAGGCAGACTGCCGTTATACAATTCAATTCATTTCTAGACTGCCGTCCAGCAAGTATGTCATAAGTAGAAAAGGCTGTTAAATGCAAACTGATTTATGACCGCTGCTGTAAACAATAATCCTGGTTTAGCTTCCCGTTTGGTAAATGGCATACTGGCAATCCAGCCTTTAGCTAACCTAGCCAAGTATCAAGCTAGACAAATGATGATTAAACGTGCCGAGAGAATTGGTGTGTCTTGGACGCAAGAAGTTGAAACACTACAAGCGCTTGATTGGAAGGATGATTTAGCTCAAGTACAAAATCCTCAGCTTTCCTACCCTAATTACTACGTCACCTCATTCCATGCCTACGAAACTGGAAATCTGAGTTGGCAAGCCGCTTTTGAGGTAGAACCTGCTGCTTACGCTGTCCACGCTAAGATTTGGCAGAGCGCTGAAGAAGCGCAAGGCGATGCTATGCTCCGCCAAAGTTACCACAATATCCTGAAAAGTCAAATCCCCAATGAGCCGCAAGACATCTTAGATGTAGGGTGTAGTGTTGGCTTGAGTAGTTTTGCCCTACAAGCAGTTTATCCCCATGCCAAAATTACAGGCTTAGACTTATCTCCCTACTTTTTAGCTGTTGCTAACTACCGCGCTGGGCAACGTCAAGCCAAAATTAACTGGCTTCATGCCCAAGCTGAATCTACCGGGCTACCTGATGCCTCTTTTGATTTAGTTTCTATTTTCCTGATGTGCCACGAATTACCCCAATCAGCAACCCGACAAATTTTAGCTGAAATGCGGCGCGTGTTGCGTCCGGGTGGCTATTTGGCAATCATGGATATGAATCCCAAATCTGAAGTTTACAAGAAAATGCCAGCCTACATTTTGACTTTGCTCAAAAGTACTGAACCGTATTTAGATGAATATTTTGCTTTAGACATTGAGCAGGCTATTGTTGAGGCGGGTTTCCAAACTCCCACTATTACCAATAATACCCACCGTCACCGTACAGTAATTGCTCAGGTGAGTGGTTGATTTATCTCTAGTGTTGTGGGCAGCAATACCACCCTTGCTGCTGCTAGGCTACTACTACTGTCGGATGCCATTTGCCCCAACTCTGTTAAAGTTACTGATGTTCTTTATCATTGGGGCAATATCTGGTTTTTTAGCCCTTAGACTCGAATCGGATTTTGAAATTGTAGCGAACTCTTTTGTAGACTGGCATCAGATTAAGCGTTGGCTTCCCGGTATAGCCTTGCGGCAGCTTGTGGAAATAGGCCCAATTGAAGAAGGCTGCAAGTTGGCTGCGGTTGTTGTCCCAAGCTACTATCTACAACACAAGTATCGATTACTTCACTCTAGCGTTTTCCTCTTCACGATCGCCGTTTCCCTTGGATTTACTGCCGAAGAGAACTGGATTTACCTTTTCCACGGTACAGCATCAATTTTTGAACGTACTATCGGCACGCCAGTCCATGCTATGTTCTCTGCACCTTGGGGATATGCATTAGGAACCTATATTTACTCTAAAAATCGTTTAAATCGAGATAAAAAGTTTATTTTTACGGCTTGGCTAAATTCTGTAATCTGTCATGCCCTAGTTAATATCCTATCTAGTGCTTGGGGCTATTCATTACCCCTACGTTTCCTAAGTTACGGTTTATTTTCGTTTCTGTTGTGGATGTTTTGGCGACTGGAACAACTACTACGAAAAGTGCAAGGTAAACCTGTAATTACCCTGGTTTGGGAACGTACACCCCAGCGCCGTTACTGGCAGAGGAGTTTAGTGCTGTTTGCCCTCGTGCTGGGTGGCAATGCTATTTTTGGGCTGTTTCTTTTAGTCAGGACTGTTAGTCCTTTGAGTCCGTCGAAGCTTTTTGATACTGATATTTTGTGGTTTATATTTAGTCGCTTTTTACTAAATCTCTTTTTTGGAGTTTTAGCGTGGGGGATTTATCGCTATTTGCGACATTCTGCCCGTCATCGCTATTTTTAAAATATGATTTAGGAAAAGGCTAGGGGGTTTCTATGCAAACAACTCCAGTGCGTTGGACGACTGCTGACCTAGAGCTATTTGCTGGCGATCGCAGAAATCGCTATGAGATTATTGATGGAGAACTATTTGTGACCAAAGCACCTAACTGGGATCATCAAACGAGCTGCGCCAATATTGTTACAGTTCTTAAGATTTGGTCAGATGAAACTGGTTTAGGTAAAGCTGCGATCGCAGCTGGAATTATTTTCTCAGATTCGGACAATGTGATCCCTGATGTGGTATGGGCAAGTCATGAACGCTTAAAATACTTGCTAGATGAAGCTGGACATCTCACAGGCGCACCGGAGTTAGTAGTAGAGGTTTTGTCACCGGGCGAAAAAAACGAGAAACGCGATAAGGAAACAAAGCTAAAGCTGTACTCAGTGCAAGGGGTTCAGGAATATTGGATTTGCGATTCTATACAGAAAAAAATTGAGGTTTATCGACGCGAACAGGCTGCATTAAAGTTAGCAGCTACTTTATTTAATCAAGATGAACTGACAAGTCTTTTGCTACCAGGTTTCAACTGCTTAGTTAGTAAACTGTTCTAGCCTTGGATTCTTTGCGATCATCTTTTTATTCTGTGTTCTCTGTGCCTCTACGGTTAAATAAATGGCTTTTAAACCGTAAAGACACAGACAGAAGAAAATAGATTTTACGAGTCACTTTGAAAGGACTAATTTTAATAAATATGAATTACGAATTACGAATTACGAATTACGAATTATTAAAAATGTCCTATGCCTGGATTTTAAATTAGCTAAACTCGTGCTAGTACTGGCTGATTCACAGTTGCGCTGACTGAATCAGATTCAGAGTCCGTGCAGTAGATTTCGCAAGAGTTATTGGGACTTTCAATCAGTTTTACTTTGTAAAGTTTAGTTCCCAATTCCTCAATAGGCGATCGCAGTAAATTACTAATGTAAAGTGCGATATTTTCAGCAGTGGGTACAACTTCGGCAAAGTAGGGAATATCTTTGTTTAAAAAGGTGTGATCGAATGGCTCTACTACGTAATCTTCTACCACTTGATTCAGAGCACCTAAGTCAATAATCATGCCAGTACGTGGGTCAATTTCCCCTTTCACCGTGACTTCTAGATGGTAGTTGTGTCCGTGACCGTTGGGACGAGCGCATTTACCATAAATCTCAGTGTTTTCTTTGTTACTGAGATTAGGATGAGCTAGCCGATGGGCGGCGCTAAAGTGAGTACTGATGGTGAGGTAGGCTTCCATTGCGTTTCCCATATAATCTGCCCAAAGTTCAGGATGTTCAAATAACTGCACGCGGACTAGAGGTAAATGAGGTGCTAGCCGCTGCCAGATAATTCGTGCAATATTCTCAGTGGTAGGCAGAGTTTGTTGAAATTCTGCCCACACATCATTGAGATAAGAGAAGTCCAATTGACTAGTAACTTCCCGTTTAATTACGTATTTCACATCAGACAAGTTCAGCACCATGCCATATTCATCCAATTCCCCGGCTAGAGAGATGAATAAGACATAGTTATGTCCGTGTCCCGGAAATCTAGTACCAACACCAAATTTATCAATATTCTCGGCTTCACTTAGTTCTGGCAACCAATAACGATGACTTGCTGAAAACTGAGCGCGGCGATTAACAATGCATTGCATGAGTACACTATGAACAGAATTTAAAATTTCTTAATCTTTTTCTGTTTACAGCATAAACTAATTCCTAAGTCATTTGTCCTTTGACATCCAGCAATATTGACCCATGTCCAATGCCCTTCAGGAGTGCTGAGTGCTGAGTGCTGAGTGCTGAGTGGGGAATCTCACTTCTTTACTCAGCACTCGGAACTCGGAACTGTTTTGCCCAATGCCCAATGCCCAATAACTATGTAACAGACGCTTGTGCTTCACAGTGCAATCTTGTAGCTATGCGGAATAGTTCATGACCTGTGTGTAAATAACGCTCATCGTAGTTCAAAGGAAAATAACCTAATTCATCGAGTCCATCTGCTACTTGATCGAGGCTGTAGTAAAGGTGAGCCGCTGTTCTTGCGAGACTAGGGGGATTTGGTAGGGAGCGAAAAGTAGTTTGTGCCTGCTTGAGGTCATCTCGACAGGTTTTTAAGTATTCCTGAAATTCATCTAACAACTCATCATCAAAGGGATCGGCAGCTAATTGCTCCATTTGTTCTTCTAACGAATAAAGAACGCTACAAAGCAAGCGATTTACTGGTTGGTAAACTTGCCGCAGCCATTCTTCAACTTGCTCGTCAACATCTCGTCCAGTTTTTCGTCTTGTCTGGTAATGCTGTTGGGCTGATGCTGTACGCTGTTGGCGATCGCTATTTAATTTTTGGGAGTCATTTTGCAGTTCTTGGTCATAATTGCGGCGATTTTGGTTGTCGCCTAAGACCTCATAAGCTGCATTGATGCGGATTATCTGCTCGCGATCGGCTGTTTCCTGATTACTGTCAGGATGAAACAATTTAACCAAGCGGCGATAAGCTTGCTTAATCTCCGCAAGGCTTGCACTTGGACTAACTTTGAGAGTTTCGTAATGGTTAGAAACGTGCTTAGAATTGACCATTAATTCAATGTATCGTTAACTGACGCTAGCGGCCAATCTTGCCTCCAGGTCTTGGAACAACGGTGTACTCAAATACCTCTCACCAAAACTGGGCTGAATCATTACAATTAAACGTCCCTGATTTTCTTGACGTTGGGCGACGCGAATTGCTGCACATAAAGCTGCTCCACTGGAAATACCAGATAGTAGCCCTTCTTCTTTTGCCAAACGCCGACTGTAGGCGATCGCTTCTTCATCGGTGACGCTAATCACTTCATCAATCAATTTTATGTTTAATACTTGCGGAATAAATCCAGCACCAATTCCCTGGATTTTGTGGGGGCCTGGTCGTCCCCCAGATAAAACTGGGCTATTGGCTGGTTCAACTGCGATCGCCTTAGCGTTAGCCTTGCGTGCTTTAATCACTTCTGCTACACCAGTGATCGTACCACCTGTACCCACTCCTGCCACAATTATATCGACTTGTCCATCGGTATCTTCCCAGATTTCAAGCGCCGTAGTTTCCCGATGCACTTTTGCATTAGCTGGATTGCGGAACTGCTGCAACATATAGGTATTTGGTGTAGTATTAACTATTTGCTGCGCTCGTTGAATTGCCCCACTCATGCCTTCCATTCCTGGTGTTAGTTCCAGTTCTGCCCCGTATGCTCGCAACATTGCCCGACGCTCTCCACTCATCGTCTCTGGCATTGTCAAAATTAATCGATAACCCTTAGCTGCTGCTGCCATTGCTAGGGCAATTCCGGTGTTTCCAGAGGTGGGTTCTACCAATACTGTCTTAAGAGGAGTAATTAGCCCCTCTTCCTCTGCGGCATTAATCATACTTACCCCAATCCGGTCTTTGACTGATGCCGATGGGTTCATACTTTCCAGTTTCACCACAATTTCTGCAACACATCCCTCTGTTTGAGGAATGCGGTTCAACTGCACTAAAGGGGTACGACCAACCAGTTCTGTAATGTTACAAGCTATTCGCATAATTTAATCCTTAGTTATTAGTTATTTAGTTATGAGTAATTGGTCATTGGTCACTTGTACTGAGCGTAGTCGTTGGCGCAGCCTCTCGTAGAGAAGTATTGGTTATTAGTCATTGCTTAAGTAAGTGGGCGTGAATAATTAAAGGTTTGTAGTAAGGGCTTCAGCCCGGAAAATAGGGCTGGAGCCCTTAGTGTGAGCTAATTTAATTAATTTTACATTATGTAACATAGTTTAATTTATTCTTGCCCATTTACTTAGCGCCCTTCCATCACTCTGGTCAAAGAAAAATTTTAGCCAACTTCTAAACAAGGCACAGAAACTGGATTTGGAGCTTTATTTTCTAACATTATGGCTAAAATCATCTTTTTTACCTGAAAGTCTTGTGTAGCAAGGATTATTGTTTTATTCTCTGCTGAGAGTGATTAAAGAGCGTTAGTAGTAACAAGCAATAAAGGACAAATGACAAAGGACAAATGACTAAATGTAGTACATGATATCCAATTGCCGCCGCGAATCTCGTTTTTCACAAAGATCCTGGAGGGTATATTTTTGCAAGACGTAATTTGCCGCGCGACTTGCTTCTTGCCAAATTTCTTCTATAACTGAACTGTCTATGCTTTTGAAATTAACGTTTTCTTCACCAGCGCGCGCCTCTAAGCCTTCTAAACATTCCAAAATCTCAAAAAGGATGATTTTTCGGGGTTCTCGCGTTAACAGATAGCCACCTTTTGACCCACGCTGACTTTTAACTATACCGCCACGCCTCAAGGTTGCTAGTAGCTGTTCTAGATAGCGATCGGGTATGTTTTGTTGTGCTGCAATTTGTCGAATTTGCAGCGGTTCGCCGCTTTCGTAATGAGCGGCCATCTCTAATAAGGCGAGAATTGCGTATTCCGATTTACAGGATAGTTCCACAAGCAGCAATAAGGTTAGGGGTTAGGAGTTAGGAATTAGGAGTTAGTCAATTTGGATTTGATATTTTTCCTTCAATCTCAAATCCCAAATTTCAAATCTCAAATTGGCAGAGTTAAGATATTACGCAATATGTAGCTTTATACCGTCAACTTCTACTAAAAAGCTGCTCACAGCGTAAGTCACTTCTAGAGTGGGCATTACAATGACTACCCTACTGTGGTCTACTCATATAAAATCCGCCATAACTTATAATTCCTAACTTCTCTAGTATACTCCGGTTAATTACTGGGGTTTATTGATTATTGCTACTGAAAACAAAAAACCCCGCCTAATGGCGGGGAGAAATAGAGTTCAAAATTGTCAGTGGAAAATCAATACTCTAGAAGGTAAAAGTAGTTCTGAGCGTACCGATAATAGCATCATCGTTATCGCTGTTTTGGCCAGGAGAAGTCAACCAGATTACACCAGGGGTTACAGAGATGTTATCCGACACACGATATTTGTAGAAGCCTTCAAAGTGATAGGGTATATCATTGTTGCCGCCAAAACCTGGGCGGTTAAAGGAATAGGGTTCTGCACCAGCAAAAACACCTAAGACGTTACCCTTTTTACCGAAATCAGGTAACGCTACCCCTACACCATAGCTCCAAGCTTCATAATCATCACCTGCACCGACACCTGTGACGTCATGGTAAGAGACGAAGCCACTAATGGACAGTTTGTCGCTGGGTCTAAACGCAGCCGACACACCGTAGGAATTGCTGCTAGATGGGGTTGCTGTACCTGTTGCAAGACCAGCTGCATTACCTAAAAAGTTAGCTTGTCCAGTACCTACATCAAAACCTCCAGTTGCTCCGTCTGTACCAGAGTCGAATAAAACACCACTAGCGCTATATCCGTGGACATAGGTAGCAGCTAAAGCCAAGCGATCGCCTACACTAAAGTTCAACTGTCCGAGAGCTGCATAGTCGCCGTTGGTTAGACCTGTACTAAGACCAGGATTATTAGCTTGGGATGCCAAATAACCCGCAGTGATTGAGCTATTTCCCAGGATGCCGCCACCTTTACCAAGGGGCAGATTAAGTGCTATACCGGCACCACCACCAATCCGATAGATGGGACTTTCAGAAGCAAAGGTAGATAAAGCGCCGTTACCACCGTCGTCAGTGTTGTCAAAAAAGTAAGGATTATTGACAGCTGCATATTGGCTATGCCGTCCGCCACTAGCTGCAAGGTAAACTTGGGCTGGACCTATGGGAGCTTCATAAGTCAAGCGGTCTATTCTGACACTGTTGTTACCATCGCCTATGCCAACCTGAAATGTTTGTGTACCTTCAGCAGTACCGATCGGATTATTAGCGTTATCCCTTAGTGAAAAAGCTTGTGCATTACCGGCTGCTAGACGTGTGTGCAAAACGTCTCTACCAGTGAAGCTGGTTTGCAAGTCTAAACGTACTCTATCTTGGAAGACAGTATTGTTGTTATCACCAGTCTCACCCCCAAACACATCGCTAACGGCAAAAACGGCTTCACCAACTAGTTTTGTGGTAGTGGAGAACTGATTTGCTTCCAATTCAGCAGTCCGCGCTTCTAAGGAATCTACGCGACCGCGTAGGGTTGCCAATTCTGCGGAAAATTCTTCTTGTAACCGTTGTAAGGTAGCTAAATCTTGTTTTGTCACCAAGTCAGCTGTTGCTGTGGCAATCAATTCGTTAACCCGATCCAAACAAGCATTCAAACCAGCGGCAAATTCATAACGGGTCAAAGCACGATTACCGCGATAAGTGGAATTCGGATAACCTGCAATACAACCATAGCGCTCAACCAAGGACTGCAATGCTTGGAATGCCCAGTCAGTGGGTTGTACGTCGGAAAATTGAGAAACTGATGTTACTTGGGACTGAGAGTTATTTTGATTACCTTCGTTACTGTAGCGGTTAACTTGATCTATGGTTGTTTGAGCCAATACTTCTGGCTGTTGGGCAACTTCGGTTACACCTAGTTGTTTGGCTGGTGATACTTTAGTGGTTGGGTTTGGGGCGGCCATTGCTGTTGCCGAAACTAACAATGTTGCTCCCAAAACTGCTGGGCTAACCACTAAGGATTTCCATAATAGATTAGACATCTTAACTTTACTCCTCACACCTTGTTTAGATAATTGGTTTCGCTGCACCTAATTCTCGAAAATGCGACATCTCATTGAAACCTGTGGATGAGATATAGTTGCCACTACTACAATTTTAGTTTTTGCAAAGCTAATAAACGATTAACTTTGGGTTAAAAACTTATGTGATTAACTTATGCAAAAACATATCTTTATATCATAACATTATAAAACATCTGATCTAGATGGCAAGATTGGAGCGATCGCCTTAATAACTGTCACACGTACTTATCTAAATATCTAAGCAGGGAGTAAGGTTTGGGTCATTCGCTCTCTACGCAGGCTAAATTACTGAAGGCTTTAGACACTTAGCAGTTTGCCATCAAAAATCGCTTCTTCCACTTACCCCTAGTATAAATCTCATGCCAGTTAGAACACACTGGCTCAACTATACAAATCGTATATCACTGTGACTTCCTATCGTCTAGTGCAAAATGTTAGAATAAACGACTTAATTGATCCGGGAAATCACCTGTGCTACATCAAAGTCTGCCTGCGTCAATCCGCCTGCATCATGTGTTGTAAGTGTAATCTTCACTTGATTGTAGGAAATCTCTATGTGTGGATGATGTCTTGCTGACTCAGCCGGCTCTACCAGCTTATTGACAAACTCAATTGCTTCAACAAAATCTTTGAATGTGCGGGTAATCTGCAACTTTGAGTCTTCAACAGTCCAATTTGACAGAACCTTTGCCTGTTCTTGAGTTTCCGCTTCGGTGAGTAGTTGTGCCATATAAAGTAATTGCTACTCATATAATATTTGTTACATTTTGCATTTTACAAAGGCAAACCCTTTTATTCTCTACACAGAAAGTACGGGAGGATAAATTAAGGCATAATGCGTGTGTCTAGATTTAAATCAGGCTTGGCAGATAGATGCTATTGCTCACATCTAGTCAGACTCTAAAGTTTAATGCAAGATATTTATTTTTTTAAGAAAACTTAAATAGGTTGGCTTTATCCGCGACAACCATTGCTATCTCTCTTTTATAGCAAGGGACTGGGGACTGGGGATGGTGGGGTCCCCTCTGGGGATAAGGGGTAATGGGGACTGGGTGAAAAGTCTCTTTGTGTCTAGGTTTCATCATCTATTAATGTCCTAACCACCAAGGCTTGTGCTATAACCCTCTTCTGTCACTTTCCGGGAGGGTAATCGCTAGAAGCCTTATGAGGCAATCAATACAAGCTATACTATTAGAAAAAATTGGTCTTGTATTTGTTATTAGAAAATAATCGCGCGATGCCTGCGGCGGGCTACGCCTACGCTTCATATACAAAAGCTTTAGAATTCAGAAATGGCAAAAGTTTTCGGAGAGTGACAGAACAGAGATAACCCGCTTCTGTCACTCTCCGGGAGGGTGATCGCGCTTAAGCCTCATGAGGCACATAGATACAAGCTATACTATTAGAAAAAATCGGTCTTGTATTTGTTATTAGAAAATAATCGCGCGATGCCTGCGGCGGGCTACGCCTACGCTTGCTATACAAAAGCTCTAGAATTCAGAAATGGTAAATGTTTTCGGAGAGTGGCAGAAGAGGGATAAAAGTAACCATTGAGAAAACCAAAATCACCTATAAAAAACTATCCGCCCTGATTTAGATCGGATGATCTAAGTCAGAGCGGTCTAGCGGGTCTTCAGGTTGCAACCAGACTGCCGGAAGGAACTCCGAGCTTGCCTAGCTACTTGAGCTAACTTAGTATCTCAAAGATAACTAAGGCTAACTTTTAGAGAACAGCTCCGGCACACAGCCGGCTAACTGCAACCTGATGACCCATGCATTTACTACTTTCTATCATGGGCATCACCTCCTTATTGCCTAAGCGGTCTTAGTTTCAAAAGGGCAGAGGATTTACTCTGGGTTCATAACCTTTACCTAACATAACATATAAATTTAGAGATATTAACCATATATAGAAAAAATCTCCCATCAAAAGGTGGGAGATGACTGGAGAATAGTGAAAAGTGACACTTTATCGGCTGATTACAAGGAGATTATTTTATCTGGGTGTGTCAATTTTCGCCAACCATAACCCTAATTCAGGTTATGGTCAAATTTGAATTCTTAGAGAGCGTTACCACGTGGTAGAACTTCTTCAGGGAATACAAATTGTTCGTGGGGTTGATCTTGAGGAGCCATCCAAGCGCGGA
>NZ_JAVRBM010000048.1:0-68381 GCF_034531255.1 Nostoc sp. ChiQUE01b
TTGTCATTTGTCATTTGTCATTTGTCATTTGTCATTTGTCATTTGTCATTTGTCAGGAGTTAGAAATTATTATTCTCTCCCCACTCTCCCTGCTCCCCTGCTCCCCCTGCTCCCCTGCTCCCCCTGCTCCCCCTGCTCCCCCTGCTCCCATTTCTCCAAAAGATCAGGGCGGCGATCGCGGGTTTTTTGAATTTGTTGTTCGTAACGCCAGCGAGCGATGGCGGCGTGATTCCCACTGAGCAAGACATCAGGCACTTTCAAGCCCCGAAAAATCGCCGGACGAGTATATTGGGGATAGTCCAATAACCCTTCCTCAAAACTTTCTGCGGTGAGGGACTCCGTTTTGGCTACGGTTCCTGGGATTAGCCGCACGACGCCATTAATCAAAGCCATTGCTGGAATTTCCCCACCAGTCAGAATAAAATCGCCCAAAGATACTTCACGAGTTACCAAATGTAGCACCCTCTCATCCACACCTTCGTAATGCCCGCAAATAACTACTAACTGGTCATAATTTGTCACCAATTCTTTCAAAAGAGGTTGATTAATTGTTTGACCCTGTGGACTCATCAAAATTACTTCTCTTCGGGGTAGAATCGGCAGCGACTCCACAGCGGTAAAAATAGGTTCTGGCTTCATTAGCATCCCCACACCGCCGCCGTAGGGTTCATCATCTACTTTTCGGTGCTTGTCAGTCGTAAAGTCCCGTGGATTAATCAGATGCACTTCGGCAATCTGTTTGGCTAAGGCTTTACCTAGCAGCCCAGAATTGAGAACAGAGTTAAAACAGTCAGGAAAAAGCGTAACTATATCAAAGCGCACAGTTATTCGTATTCGAGGACACTAATCTTAAATTTGAATGTCTAGCAAACACCAGCAAGCCAAGGTCGGGTTAAACTCCAGTTAAACTTTATCAATAGTATCTAAAACTACCAGACCTCCTGGATTTTAGATGGGATCAAAAGTTTTTCTAATTACTTAATTTATGTTTAAATGTTGTCACAACTACATTTAAATTAATAATCATATCAAGTTAACAACTTCCAGGATGCATCGAGCCAGCCTCAGAAAAAAGCGTAGTCTTAACTGCTCATCCCCAACCCTAAAAGGAGAATGTAGCCACTTAAAGACTATTTTGCCCTGCTGCAAGTGGACAGGTGAAAAACAAGGCGCTTGCTTTGAGGAATGGGAACAAACACGTTTAGACTGAGGCAACACGAACGTTAAGCGAGAATTTGGAGAGTGGCTTTCCCCAGTTCCAAACTTCCAAAATGTGTCCTCTCAAAGAAGCAAAGCGCAAAAATTATCAGGTAACTGAACCTTGTTAAATTCACACGCCATTCGCCACAAACCGGGAAACCATGCACGGCAGTTCCTCATGGGAGAAACCCCCAAGATCAGACTGCCTCTCCTGACGGAGACGCTAGGCGAACACCAAGGTGATGGCTCCTGAAGTTGTTGACAGGAGAACCAAAATGCCGCAATTACAAGCTAAATCGCTAGAAATGAGGACACCCCAAGCAACTAAAACCGCCGTTCTGGTTATCGGAGGTGCAGAAGATAAAGTTCATGGGCGCGAAATCCTACGAACTTTTTTTGGACGCGCCGGTGCTAGTAAGGCTTATATTACAATAATTCCATCTGCCTCTCGCGAACCTGCCATCATCGGTGGTCGGTATATTCGCATTTTTGAAGAAATGGGTGCTCAGAAGGTAGAAATTTTAGACATCCGCGAACGGGAACAGTGTGAAGCCTCCCAGATCAAAGCATCCTTAGAAGCCTGTAGTGGGGTGTTTTTGACAGGAGGAGACCAGCTGCGTCTTTGTGGCGTCTTGGCAGATACGCCAGCAATGGAAATTATTCGTCAGCGAGTGAGGGCGGGGCAACTTACGTTAGCAGGCACCAGTGCAGGAGCGGCGGTGATGGGGCATCACATGATTGCTGGCGGCGGTAGTGGAGAGGCGCCCAATCGTTCCCTAGTGGATATGGCAACGGGTTTGGGATTTATTCCAGAAGTAATCGTTGACCAACACTTTCACAATCGGAATCGAATGGGGCGACTGATTAGTGCGATCGCAGCTCATCCCGATCGCTTAGGTATTGGCATTGACGAAGATACTTGTGCTGTGTTTGAACGTGATGGTTGGCTACAAGTTATGGGCAAAGGCAGTGTCACCATTGTTGATCCCACCGAGCTGACCCATACCAACGAACCCCATGTCGGTGCTAATGAACCGTTAACCGTACATAATTTACGTCTCCATATCCTCAGCTACGGCGATCGCTTTCACTTGTACCAGCGGACTGTATTGCCTGCTGTACACCGAATCTCCAGCTGACGGGATAGAGTATCTGAGGTTACACTGAGTTGACCGCACATTTATTATTTCTTACCGTAAAAAAAAATGATAAATACCATGTAAAAAGAAAAAACTGTTTTGAATGAACAGTTTAGCGGTCAATTCCAGTAAGAAACTAGAATTTTGGTTCCGAATCTCCATCTACCTATTCCCATGAGAATTCTCAAGATCCAGACATTACGCGGCCCAAACTATTGGAGCATTCGACGCCACAAACTGATCGTCATGCGCCTCGATTTAGAAAACCTTGGCGAGACGCCCTCGAATGAAATCCCTGGCTTTTATGAAGGATTAGTTGAGGCGCTGCCAAGTCTGGAGGGTCACTATTGTTCGCCTGGCTGTCGCGGTGGTTTTCTGATGCGAGTCAAAGAAGGCACTATGATCGGCCACATAGTAGAACACGTAGCCTTAGAACTCCAAGAATTAGCTGGTATGCATGTCGGCTTTGGTCGCACCCGCGAAACTGCCACACCCGGAATTTACCAAGTAGTAATCGAGTACCTGAATGAGGAAGCGGGACGCTACGCTGGACGAGCCGCAGTAAGGCTGTGCCAGAGTATCGTTGATCGAGGCCGTTATCCCAAGGCAGAACTAGAGCAAGATATCCAAGACCTGAAAGACTTCAACCGTGATGCTTCCTTAGGCCCTTCTACGGAAGCGATCGTCAAAGAAGCAGAAAAAAGAGGTATTCCCTGGATGGCACTGGAAGCCCGCTTTTTGATTCAGCTAGGCTACGGCGTGAATCAGAAACGGATGCAGGCGACAATGACGGACAACACCAGCATTTTGGGCGTAGAACTAGCTTGCGATAAAGAAGCCACTAAACGTATCCTCGCTGCTGCTGGTGCGCCAGTACCCAGAGGTACAGTAATCAACTTTTTAGACGATTTGGAACAAGCCATTGAATTTGTTGGCGGCTATCCCATCGTCATCAAGCCCCTAGATGGCAATCATGGACGTGGGATCACCATTGATATCAGAACTTGGGAAGAAGCTGAAGCTGGATACGAAGCTGCCAGACAGGTTTCCCGATCAATTATTGTCGAAAGATATTACATTGGGCGCGACCACAGGGTACTGGTGGTAAATGGGAAAGTAGTAGCAGTAGCCGAGCGCGTCCCGGCTCATGTCATTGGCAACGGCAGATCCACCATCGCCGAACTGATTGAAGAAACAAACCTTGACCCAAATCGCGGTGAAGGACATGATAACGTCCTAACCAAGATTGAACTAGACCGCACCAGCTACCAGCTCCTAGAAAGGCAAGGCTATACGCTAAATAGCGTGCCACCCAAGGGCACTATTTGTTATCTCAGGGCAACAGCCAACTTAAGTACAGGTGGTAGTGCCGTAGACCGTACCGATGAAATTCACCCAGAAAATCTTTGGTTGGCACAACGAGTAGTCAAGATTATCGGTTTGGATATCGCCGGACTCGATATTGTCACCTCGGATATTAGCCGTCCTCTGCGGGAAATGGATGGCGTAATTGTCGAAGTTAACGCCGCTCCCGGTTTTCGGATGCACGTTGCCCCAAGCGTAGGTATTCCCCGCAACGTTGCTGGTGCAGTGATGGATATGCTGTTTACTAACGAGCAATCTAGCCAAATTCCCATCCTCAGCATCACGGGTACTAATGGCAAAACCACCACAACTCGACTACTAGCACATATTTATAAACAGACTGGAAAAGTAGTAGGTTATACTACTACTGACGGTACATATATCGGTGATTACTTAGTAGAATCAGGCGATAATACAGGCCCCCAAAGTGCCCACCTCATCCTCCAAGACCCGACAGTAGAAGTAGCAGTACTGGAAACAGCTCGCGGTGGTATTCTCCGCTCTGGATTGGGCTTTGAAGCTGCAAATGTAGGGGTAGTATTGAATGTGGCCGCCGACCACTTAGGAATAGGCGATATAGATACCATTGAGCAGTTAGCTAACCTCAAAAGTGTAGTAGCAGAAGCTGTATTCCCTGATGGCTATGCGGTACTTAACGCCGACGATCGCCGCGTCGCTGCCATGTCAGAAAAAACTAAGGCTAATATTGCTTACTTCACCATGAACCCCAATTCGGAATTAGTGCGGAAGCACATCCTCAAGGGTGGAGTCGCGGCAGTATATGAAAATGGCTATTTGTCAATTGTTAAAGGTGATTGGACACACCGCATAGAAAGAGCCGAAAATATACCTTTAACAATGGGCGGACGTGCACCGTTTATGATTGCCAACGCTTTAGCAGCCAGTTTGGCAGCGTTTGTGCAAAACGTCACAATTGAGCAGATTCGTGCTGGTTTGAAGACCTTCCGGGCTTCAGTTAGCCAAACACCAGGACGAATGAATCTATTTAATTTAGGCAACTACCACGCTTTGGTGGACTATGCTCACAACGCAGCCAGTTACGAAGCTGTAGGTTCCTTTGTGCGGAACTGGACTACAGGACAACGGATTGGCGTAATTGGTGGCCCAGGCGATCGCCGTGACGAAGACTTTGTTACTTTGGGTAAATTAGCAGCACAAATTTTTGATTACATCATCATCAAAGAAGACGATGATACACGGGGACGCTTACGTGGTTCAGCTGCCCAGTTGATTATTCAAGGCATCACGGAAGTTAAGCCTGATAGCCGCTATGAATCGATTCTGGATGAAACCCAAGCCATAAATAAAGGCTTAGACATGGCTCCTGATAACAGTCTGGTGGTAATTTTACCAGAAAGTGTTAGTAGGGCGATTAAGTTAATTAAGCTGCGTGGTTTAGCCAAGGAAGAGACACACCAACAAAATCCCGGCACAACTATCATCGATTCCCAAAATGGGAGCACACCTTCTTCTGTTGTTAATACCCTGTTTTAGTCAGGAATCAGGATAAAGCACCGTGCTGGCTCCTCCTGACTCCTTTAATTACTGTTTTTCTTCTTCCTGATTGGTTTCCTCACTGGGAGTTTTCATCTCCTCCTTAAAACCTCGTAGGGTTTTGCCCAGTGCAGTTCCCAATTCAGGAATTTTTTTGGGGCCGAAAATTAGAATAGCGACTATGCTAATTACAGCTATTTCTGGCCATCCCAGTCCAAACATATAAATTTCCTCTAAGGCATCTGTAATTAAATATAAACATTGATGGGTCACATCCCATAAGTTCGTCACTGATAAGCACTCTACCCTCTTGCAAAACAGGGTATAAATAGAACTAAAATTCTCAAGTATTGTCTATAAGTAAAACTTTTTAATTTTTTAGACTCCATTCTGCAATTTCCCTAAAACATCTGATTAGTTAGAGCGCCTTTTTTAAAACAGTCCTAACTGTATTGACTGGTTTTTATCAGTATTTTCTGTTGCTATTGGTGGTAAATCTGCTGGAGTTTCAACAACTAAAGGAGCATTTTCTTCAAATCTCAGTTTTGAGCTGATAATGTAGTCTTCATCAATCTCAAAAGCCAACCAGCGTCTTTGTAAAGTTTCTGCAACTCGACCTGTCATATTAGAACCTGCAAAAGGTTCTAAAACAATATCGCCTGGTTCTGTACAAAGGTTGATGACAAACTCTGGTAAAGCTTGAGGAAATCTTGCTGGATGTGGCTTAAAACCTTCCTCTTTGCAACGACGTTGATAATAATCGTTAGAAGCAGTATTTGAGGCGGAAATCACATTTACAGGTTGGACTAAATCTTCAAATAAAATTTCTTGTATAAGAGTCTGTTGCCCTATTTCTTCTTTGTCTGTATTACAACGTCCATCAATAATATTGGGGGGGATAGCTCCTCCCCTGTCCTTCCCAAATTTATCGGAAATATCATGCCCTGATGGTCTAACTTTGGGCTTGTACCCATTTTTGAGAAGGTTTTTCATCGCATCGCTATAAGGCTTTAAAACTCTTCTATTGTTAGCTTTAGGATGCGGTTCTTTTGATAGCCACCAAATTGTATTTACCGAATCTTTAACTCTTTCTCTCTTGACTGTCACCCATTCGGCAGGGGTGGGTAGTTTTGCTGGATTATACCAATACAATTCTTGTGCCAGATAAAACCCTAGTCCGCCTTTTTCTTTTGCTTTGCACAAAGTAACAACTAGTTCAAAATGATAAAGAGAACGAACTGGCATACCTTTAATCCAACTGCCACCTATATCAATAATCAGTGAGCCTGTTGGTTTCAGAATACGATAAAACTGTGCTGCATAATCTTTAAACCATTCAACATATTCATCAGCATCAACGTTTCCGTATTCTTTTTTACGAACTAGTGCAAAAGGTGGAGAGGTGCAAATTAGGTCGATACTTTCATCGGGAATACCTACCATTAATTCTAGGCTGTTTCCTAAATAAGCAGCACCAAATTTTGTTTCGTAGTAAGGGTTACAATTAAGTCTCATCTAAACTTTGTTAGTACAGTTGTACGGTCTCTGAAGACAGTATCATCCATAAAAGCATAAGTTTTCAAACTATTAGCTATGTTTTTGATCAATTTGCTGAATGAATAGGGCAATGTGCCAAGTATCTGCACTTATATAACGTGAGTTCGATATTGAGTATAGTAGAGACAGAACTGGACACATTGAACAAAGTAATAATCAGCACAACTAACTTCTAATTGGATTGGTAATTGGCAAACCTAACCAATCGCTTAATTCCTGAGCGAGCCATTCCAGTTCCGCTTCAGATTTAATTGCACCACCACTACCACCAAGCTGATATTTTTTTACTCCTACCCAAATATCCAATTGTGCGGGAACAGCAATTCTAGTGCCTTCAGAATCTTTAGTGAAATGTTTGGGAATATAAACTAACTTATTAATACTTTGTCTTGGCGATGCACGGGGACGATAAAATTTCCAAGTAAATAACTCCCAGGTTAGGGAAATTTGTTCGGGATTCAGGCGTAAGCAGATGCGTCCAAATAAATGAAAGAAAAATTTATACACCATCATAAAGCCAGCACCCCAAAAAGGAAGTGAGAACAAGGCAAAGGGGATGTTGACAGGAAAAGGTGCTGAGAGTGCGCCAATTGTCCAAAAGAGAATAAATGAATTCCAGACGATCGCAAATAAACCTGTGAATACTATTGATGGATCAAAACCAGCTGGTGGAACGATAATTTCTAGAGAATCCCCATTTTTGGTTAGTTGAATTTTACTCCCATCTGGTTTGCCAACAACCAAAGTAGGCAAGTTTGTCGGTTGTGGTTTCTCTAAAGCTGCAATAGCTTGGTCAGCAGAACTCAAACGCCGTTCTAAACTAGGCTCAATCATCCACTTTAACCAATTGCTAAAGCTGAGACTGAGATTAGCCAGTTGTTCAAACTGAATACGAAAATCCTTTTGGGGTAAATCGGCTGGGTGAGTACCTGTGACTAAATAAATTAAGGTTGCACCTAAACTATAAAGGTCTGATGCTGCAACAGTACGTCCGCCAAATTGCTCTGGTGGCATATAGCCATAGGTTCCTACCACAGTCCTTGTCCCGGTTTCGGTAGCCAGGACAGTCTGCACTGAGCCAAAATCTACCAAATAAACTTGACCGACACTATTGCCAGAACGCTCCCCCAATAAAATATTGCTAGGCTTAATATCACGGTGAATTACAGGCGGATACAGCCCATGTAAGTAAATGAGAATCTCTAAAACTGCTTTGGCTATCTGTTTGACTTCAGCTTCGGTAAAACTTCGCCCAGTTTGTAAACATTGCTCTAAAGTTTGTGCTCTTATATAAGTTTGTACTAGAGCAAACCCTTTGATGGTTGGTAAATTAACCTCAAAATAGTTTAAATAGCCAGGAATTGAGGGATGTGCTAGGTTTTGTAAAGTTTCGGCTTCTCGCTCAAACAGCTTGAGTGAATCCCACTCAAAATCACTACTAAAAGAGAGTAATTTGATCGCAACTAATTCCTGAGTTTGCAAATCACGAGCTAATAGCGTCCGCCGCCCTGCTTTTTTTCCTAGTAGCTGCTGAACTTCGTAACGCTCACCTAATATTTCGCCGATCATTATGGTTTCTTCTAATGCTACGGTTGAAAAGTTTTATAGCTTATAGCTTTTCAATTTGGCAAATCGATATCTTTAGTATAATTGCGTAGTTCTATGCCCTCCCAACTTTGGCCTTATATTACTCCTGGTATTCCCGATGAATTATTCGAGCATTTGCCAGGAATTCCTCTGAGCCAGCGAGAAGTCCGACTGCTATTGATTGCCCAACTGCGGCTAAAATCAGATTCCGTGTTGTGGGATATTGGTGCAGGGACAGGTACAATTCCGGTAGAGGTGGGGCTATTGTGTCCAGATGGACAGATTATCGCTATCGAAAGGGATGAAGAAGTAGCTAATCTGATCAAGCGTAACTGCGATCGCTTTGATGTGAAAAATGTCGAAGTTGTTGAAGGCAGCGCCCCAGAGTGTTTACATGACCTCAAGATTACCCCTCACCGCGTTTGTATTGAGGGAGGTCGCCCCATTCAAGAAATACTGCAAGCAGCTTGGCATTATTTGCCGCCATCCGGTCGGGTTGTAGCCACAGCTGCTAATTTAGAAAGTCTGTATGCTATTTCCCAAAGCTTTTCCCTATTAAGAGCTAGAAATATCGAAGTTGTCCAATCTGCGGTTAACCGCCTAGAGACACGCGGCTTTTCTCAAACTTTTACCGCCGTTGATCCCATTTTTATCCTTAGTGGTGAGAAACTAGACTAAATCCAAAATACTTCTATGCCTTGGTCTCGGATTATTAGTGGAATTGTTGCGATCGCTCTTGCTCTTTGTGCAACCCTTTTGGGGGGTTGGTACTTTACCATCATCTTTGCGGTTATCATCTTTTTGGGTCAACAGGAATATTTTAATTTGGTGCGAGCCAGAGGCATCGCTCCCGCCGCTAAAACTACTATGGCTGTCAGTCAAATCTTGCTGGTAATTTGTACCCTTGATGGCAGTTTAGCTGACGCTGTGATGCCAATAGCTGGCACACTTATTTGTTTTTACCTACTGTTTCAACCCAAATTTGCCACGATCGCTGATGTTTCCGCTTCTATTATGGGGCTATTTTACGTCGGTTATTTACCAAGTTACTGGGTGCGGTTACGAGCAATTGATAGCCCTGCTTTTAGCAATCTCCCTTTCGGAGGTTACTGGCCCACAACCTGGACAGATTTTTGGGAAAAGGCAAATTCCGCTTCTTTAGCACAAGGTTTTACAGCCACACTACTGACTTTTTTGTGTATTTGGGCAGCTGATATCGGTGCTTACACCATTGGCAAATTCTTTGGTAAAACCCGTCTCTCTGACATTAGCCCGAAAAAAACTGTTGAAGGTGCTGTCTTTGGCATTACTTCAAGTGTTGCCGTAGCCATAGCAGGAGCCTATTATCTCCACTTGCCTAAATCCCCTTTCACTGGTTTAGCATTGGGTTTGCTGATTGGCATTGCTAGTCTTTTAGGGGATCTCACAGAATCTATGCTCAAGCGGGATGCTGGAGTTAAAGATTCTGGGCAGTTAATCCCCGGTCATGGTGGTATTTTAGACCGTACCGATAGTTATATTTTCACAGCTCCTTTGGTTTACTATTTTGTGACATTGTTATTGCCATTGATAACAAATAGCGGGACTTAGGGACTTCCAGAAAATAAAATATACAATTAACAAGAATGATAATCATTCTAGAGGAGAAGAGAGAGGCGGGCGAGTACGCCATCGCTGCCACTACCACCCATGAGTGCAATACTTTAGGGGAGAATGGAGAATTTGACATACTCCCCCGAATCCGCTTCGCTAAAGAAAGGGGGATTCTAGGATCAAACAGCAACCGCAGTCTCAGACCGACTTACATTGCCTAACCTAACCATTGATGCCCCAACGGATTGAATATTCTTAGATGCGTTTTCATCGCGTCCATTCACGGATTGACAATCAGGGCAACGCCACTCTCTGACCGACAAATCCAGACTTTCTAAAACGTGTCCACAGTTAGAACAAGTTTTGCTAGAAGGATACCACTGGTCAATATAGACTACCTGCTTCCCCTTCTTTCTCGCCACCCACTCCAAAATATCTAAAAAATCTCGAAGTGCTAAATCACTAACTTTTCTTCCCCATAAGCGCTTCATGCCTTTGAGGTTTAATGTCTCGAAACACAGCACATCAAATCTATTCGTTAACTCATGCGCTAACTTCCAAAACCAATCACTTCTGCGGTTGGCTATATCTTCATGGGCGCGTACTAACTTTTTCCTTGCTCGTTCTCTATTTGAAGAACCTTTTAACTTATTGGAGTGATGCCGATAACTAGTGTAGAAAATCAAGACTCATCTACATAAAATCTGTATATAATCATTACAATCACTGCTTAGGGCTAGCAACTGTTCACTTAGTCTGGATACCATGTAGACGTAGAAAAGTATTTGCCAATAACGAAGAATTGAAACTTCGATGCATTCAAATATTCCAGTTTGTAGCTAATGAGAATAAATGGGTTATCAAGGCAATGGAAGTTGCCCCAGATCATGTTCATCTACTGGTTGAATCTAACCCGCACCATTCAATATCTCAGGTAGTTAAAGCTTTCAAAGGTCGGTCATCAAGATATTTAAGACAAGAGTTTCCAGAATTAATGAGACTACCTAGCTTGTGGACACATTCATATATGTTTGACACTAGAGGAAAAGTTAGCACTCAGAAAGTTTTAGAGTACATCAATGATCCACATCATGGCTGAATGAATTCAGAGAAGTTCGCTTATATCCCCCAGCTAAAGCACGGGGGCTTTACGCATCACGACTCGTAAAGAAGGACTTGATTTAATGCGGCAAGCTAGAGACGCTAGTAAACAATGTCTTGCGTTGATACAAGAATTGAAACGGCTACAAGCAGCATAAGCACCGTGTCGGTGTCGAGCCGCGTATCTCGGCAGGCCCCCCAGTGGGTCAAAATGTCGTGAAATAGTAGTTACACGACATCTCAGCAGAAGGGGCTAAGAGAAAGCAAGCAGCCGATTATTAGCGATCGCCTCAAGATAGCAAATGGGAAAATACTTTAAAAAAGCTTAGGGACTGGGTACTGGGGACTGGGAAACATCCCAAAATTTTCTGTGGGTAATAGCCCCGAACATCATTTTTCGTTTTATAACCCAATAAAGAGTCCCTAATCCCCATTACCCCTTATCCCCAGAGGGGGCCCCACCTTCCCCAGTCCCTTTTACGGGTTAACGTTAATCCGCCCACGACATACCAGCTTGCCTGGGATCAGCGTTAGTTCTTGGATATCGACATCTGAGCCAAGATCCAGATTGTACTCATAATTGCCCTTTAATATATCTCCTTGGTCGGGCTTGATTGGGATATGTGCCAGTTGCAACTCATGCCCACTGAGTAATTGTAAGCCCAGACAAATCTCTAGAGGCGTTGTTTCACTATTGGTTACTCTCAAACCTCGCAGTATAATTTGGTTGTTCCCAAGGAGAATTTCTTGCCACTTGATTGGTTGTGACTGGGGGTAATCTGTTGGTAAAACCTTAACCAATAGATCGCTCAAAGCAGTCGATAATAAGTTAGATGAGACAGAAGCATTCAGATCCTTTTCGTCTACGATCAAATCGCCAACCACTGGTACTATTTCTAACAGTCGCAGAGGTTTTCCCTTGAGTATGGAACCGATATTTACCCGAATATTTTCTGCTATTAATTGAATTTGTGTAATTAGGAGACCTTGATAAACTGCATGAGTAGCAAAAACAGATACCGAAGGAATGCGTCCAGAGAAAAGTTGGCGATCGCTAGCTTTAATCTCCACTTCTAATTCCGATATTTGGCTGACCTGCGCTCTTAACCAGAGCTTAACTGCTGTCGTGAGTACCTGCGTAATTATGCGGATTTTATTTCGACTTGCTGTTTGGGAATTTTGCTCTGGCATTTAACCAATCTGTTTATGAGTATTTGCTCAACAACCGAACATAAATTAAATAAGCTTTAAATGTAACATTTATGCCTACTCGTTACAAAATGCAAATATCATTTAATTGATAACAGTAAATAAGCAATTTCCACATGGAGGTACGGTTACAAAAAATTCTTGCTCAATGGGGTATCGCCTCACGTCGTGAAGCCGAAGAAATGATTAGGCACTCACGGGTGCGGATTAATGGGGTATTGGCACATTTAGGTCAAAAAGTCGATCCCCAAAAAGATACGATCGCAATTGATGGTAAGTCTGTATCCGAAAAGCAGCGTCCGGCTTTAATATATTTATTGCTGCATAAACCACCGGGAGTGGTTTCGACTTGCTACGACCCTCATCGAAGACCAACAGTCCTAGATTTACTACCGAAAGAATTACGGGAGGGTTCAGGTATTCACCCAGTTGGCCGTTTAGATGCAGACTCTACAGGAGCATTAATCCTGACTAATGACGGAGAACTGACATTTGGATTAACCCATCCACGTCACAGTATTTCCAAGACATATCATGTTTTGGTCAAAGGACATCCTCCAGAAACAGTACTACAGATGTGGCGTCAAGGTGTGATGTTGGAGGGTAGAAAAACCAGGGCCGCTAAGGTACACCTCATAGAACGTCGTACCGAGCAAAGTGTTTTAGAAATAGTCTTGCAGGAGGGAAGAAATCGCCAAATTCGCCGGATAGCTCAACAGTTAGGATACCCAGTAATCAAGCTGCATCGGACTGCGATCGGCCCAATTCAATTACAAACTCTAAAAGAACCCTTTTTGTCAGAGGGTAAATATCGTTCCCTCAAAGATCGTGAGATTCACTTTTTGCAAGATCAGATAACGCAACCTAATTATTGATTCAGTGGAGTTAAGGAGTGTCAGTAGGCATGAAATGGCTAAGAAAGAAGAATAAGCACCAGCCATCACTTTCATTAGAGGAACAACGAGCCGAAAAGTTGGCAGAATTAGGCGCTCAACTTTGGGCATTGCGTCAAGAACGGGGTTTATCTCTAGAGCAAGTGGTTGCATTGACCAGGATTCCCCGAAGATTATTGCAGGCGATCGAAGAAGGTAATTTAAACGATCTGCCAGAACCAGTTTATATTCAGGGTTTGATCAGGCAATTTGCCGATGCACTAGGCTTGAATGGAGTAGAATTTTCTGGCACTTTTCCAATCAGTTCTGCACAAGTTAGCCCTCTAAGTAGGGGGAATACTTCACCCCTGGCTCAACTACGTCCGATTCATCTTTACTTTCTTTACATATTACTAATAGTATGCTCTGTAAATGGCTTATCTCAGTTATTAAATAACGCGTTACTACAAGCAAGTAATAGCCCAAACCAGCCATATCCAAAACAAAAGTCCGTTGTTAAACCAGAAATAGCTCAACTAAAAGAGTCAACACAGGTACAACCTGTCAGCGATACCCTGAGCGGTGTCCAAAAGGGACAGGTTGTCCAGGTTGGTGTGACTTTGAAAGCCTCATCTTGGATTCGTGTAGTAGCCGATGGCAAAACCGAGTTTGAAGGTATTCTGCCAGAGGGAACTCACCGAATTTGGAAAGCCCAAGAGCAACTGACAGTGAAAACTGATAATGCTGGCGGTGTGTTGGTGAGCGTCAATCAAGAGAAAGCCAAGAAAATGGGAGAGCCAGGGAAAGAGGAAGAAGTTAGGATTGCTGCCAAGCCTAAGTTTTGAGATGAGGGGGATGAGGAAGTATTTTTTCCCCATCTCCCTCATCTCCCCCTGCTACCTCATCTCCCCCTACTCCCTCATCTCCCCCTGCTCCCCCTGCTCCCCATTCATTACTGGGCTTCTGGGGCGCGTCCATTGAGTTTGGTAAGAACTTTCAAGCGATCGCGCAATTCGTCTGTTATCGCTCCGGCTCGATAGCGCCACTCCCAGTTCCCCTCTGCAACACTGGGAAAATTCATCCGCGCTTCGTTTCCTAATCCCAAAATATCTTGCAAGGGAATAATCGCTTGGTTGGCTACAGAACTCAAAGCTAGGCGAATCAAATCCCAGTGAATGCCATCAGGGCTGATAGAACCTAAATAAAGCAACAAGTTTTGCTTTTCCTCGTACTCAGCTGTATTGAACCAGCCTATAGTTGTATCATTATCGTGAGTCCCGGTATAAACTACAGCATTGTGCGGATAATTGAATGGTAAAAATGGATTAGCGGAATCAGCACTAAAGGCAAATTGCAAAATTTTCATCCCCGGAAATTCATACTTGTCTCGCAGTGCTTCTACCCCTGGTGTAATTACTCCCAAATCTTCCGCTAAGACAGGTAGCTTGCCCAGCTTTTCCCTAATCGCTGCAAAAAAAGCATCTCCAGGCGCTTCCACCCATTTACCATTGATGGCAGTTTGTTCGCCTTGCGGCACAGCCCAATAAGCCTCGAAGCCCCGGAAGTGGTCAATGCGAATTATATCTACATAATCAAGCATTGCTTCAAAGCGCTGTACCCACCACTTAAAGTCTTGTTTTTGCAATTCCTCCCAGTTGTAAACCGGGTTGCCCCACAATTGACCAGTGGCGCTAAAGTAATCTGGTGGAACTCCTGCCATTAGGGCAGCAGCTCCTGTCTCTTGATCTAAGCAGAATATTTCGGGATGCGCCCACACATCAGCGCTATCGTGAGCTACGTAGATGGGGATATCGCCAATAATGTCAATACCGCGCATATTAGCGTAGCTTTTAAGCTCTGACCACTGGCGGAAAAACTCAAATTGGACAAACTTGTAATAAAAAATCTCTCCATTGAGCCGCTCCTGTACTTGCTCCATTGCTTGGGAATCGCGCTTGACAAGTTCTGACTGCCATGTGTGCCAGTTTGCATTCTCGTTGGCATCTTTCAACGCCATAAATAAGGCGTAATTATCTAGCCAATAGGCTTTGCTGTCGCAAAAACCTTCAAACTCTTTTTGTTGAATGGGTGTGGCATTCACTCTAAAATGTTCATAGGCTTTTTTGAGTAGCCCAATCTTAACCGGCACAACCTTCTCGTAATCTACCTTTTCTTCTGAAAATCCCGGTAAATTAGCAAAGTCTTCTTCTGTTAACAAACCCTCATCTCGCAGTTTTTCTAGGCTAACCAGCAGGGGATTTCCTGCCATTGCCGAGTAGCACATATACGGAGAATTACCGTATGCAGTGGGGCCCAAAGGTAAAACTTGCCAATATTGTTGATGGCTTTCTTTAAGAAAATCGATGAAGCGATAAGCTTCTAAGCCTAAATCCCCAATGCCAAATCGACTGGGAAAGGAGGTAGGATGCAGCAAAATACCACTTGATCTAGGAAAAGGCATAAGTAATCTGAATTATGGGAGGAAGCTATTGTCTGAACGACACGCTAGGCGATCGCATCGAATTTATCACGGAACAGTATTTGCACGGTAAAGTCATTTGTCATTTGTCATTTGTCATTTGTTCTTGGCTAATGCCCAATGTTCACCTAATTAATCCAAAATCCAAAATCTAAAATCCCAAATTGCATGTCTTACCGAAATCCTACACCGACAGTTGATATCATCATTGAACTAGTAGATCGACCTCATCGGCCAATAGTGTTAATTGAAAGACATAATCTACCTTTAGGTTGGGCTATTCCTGGTGGTTTTGTAGATTATGGGGAAGCGGTGGAAGTGGCGGCGCGGCGGGAAGCTGAGGAAGAAACGGGTTTGCAGGTGGAGTTGGTTGAACAATTATTGGTGTATTCTGACCCCGAGCGCGATCCGCGTCAGCATACGATTAGCATTGTGTTTTTGGCGACAGCTACGGGTGAACCTCTGGCTGGGGATGATGCTAAGGGTGTAGGCATTTTTGAGTATTGGCAAGTGCCTGGTAATTTATGTTTTGACCATGATCGCATTTTGCGCGATTATTGGCGATATCGGCATTATGGGATACGTCCGAGGTTGGGGTAGGAAGTTAGGAGTAGAGACGCGATTAATCGCGTCTGTACAAGAGTTAGGAGTTAGGAGTTGTAAAGATGAGTAAAAAAGTAATTAATACTGATAACGCACCTGCACCAGTGGGCCCTTATAATCAAGCGATCGCAGCTTCAGGTCAATTTGTATTCATTGCTGGACAAATTGCCATCGATCCCCACCTTGGTGATGTCGTCTACACTGATGATGTCAAAAAGCAAACTGAGCAGGTATTAGCTAACCTTGAAGCTATCCTCACAGCAGCTGGTGCGACTTTTGAAGATGTGGTGAAAACTACTGTATTTCTGGCTGATATGAATGATTTTGCGGCGGTGAATGCCGTTTATGCGAAATATTTCCCGGAAAATACAGCCCCAGCACGGGCTTGTGTCCAGGTATCACGCTTACCTAAAGATGTGTTGGTAGAAATTGATGCGATCGCTGTGATTAGTGGTTAGTGCCAATACACTCACAAAAGAAGCCTACAACTCTAAAAACAAACTAGGCTTGATTATTGACTTTTGTTCTTAAAAGCTATAAATCTTTTTTAGGGATTAATTAAAATTAATTAGCAAAAAAACTGAGAAAATTTCCTAATGGAGAGATGAGTGTGAGTAAAAAGAGCTTATTGGGTGCTGGCGCGTCATTTGCAGTGCTTACAGGTTTAGTAGTCAGCACACTAGGGGCTATGCAGGCAACGATCGCCAACCCCACCGCTAATCAACAGACACCAGGCTTACTTGCCCAAGGGCTGAAGACTTTAACAATAATTTTTCCCAGTCGTGCTGATTCTACAGACTTGCAAAATAAGGCAAATGCAGTAGGAGCTTTTTTATCGAAAGAGTTAGGAATTCCAGTCGTCGCACAAGTTGGTGATGATACAGCTGCTGTGGAAGCTTTGAGAGCAAATCGGGCTGATGTAGCTTTTTTAAGTAGCCGTCCGGCTTTGAAAGCGAAACAATTAGCAAACTCCAGCTTGTATCTAGCCGAAGTTCGTTCCACTTATTCTGGAAGATACACCTATAGCTCAACATTTGTTATCCCCAACAATAGTCCCCTAAAAACTCAAAATTCAGCTAAAGCCACTTTAGAACAACTGCGGGGCAAGAAAATTGCTTTTACTTCCCCTACTTCTGGCTCTGGGTTTATTATCCCTGTAGCTGAGTTGGTCAAACAAAAATTTGTACCCAACCGCGATCGCTTAGATGATTTCTTTGGTCAAATTTCTTACGGCGGCAATTACAGCAAAGCCTTGCAAGCAGTTGTGCGCGGTCAAGCTGATGTAGCTGTTGTGTCAGAATATGCTCTCAATCCACCTTATATCACGGCACAAGAGAAGAGTAAGTTACGGGTTCTGCACAAAATTACTGGTGTACCTGCCCACGGTATTGCCATTGATGATGATGTTCCAGCTCCAACACGGAAAAAAATCATCAATGCCTTACTCAAATTAAATCAGTCGCAAAATAATAAATTGTTAAGTGACTTGTATAATTCCACAGAATTAGTGCAAATTGACCACGATCGTCACCTAGCAACTATGCGTAACGCTCTGCAAATTGCTGGCATTGAACCATAATTCAGTTAACAGTTATTCAGTGAACATCTTGAATAACTGTTAGCGGATAAATAAATTTCTATGAATGATTATGCTATTGAGTGTCATAACCTAGAGACAGCTTATGCTGCATCTCTCAATCGTCCTATTCTCAACGGGATTAATTGCCGGATTAAACGAGGTGAATTTGTCGTTTTGCTGGGGCTAAACGGTGCTGGTAAGTCTACATTACTACGATCGCTAGTTGGACTAGTGCCATCAGTCAGAGGAGAAATGCTCGTCAATAATGTTGAGATGAATTCCCGAACACTGCCAAAAATTCGGCGCGATGTTGGCATGTTATTTCAAGGTGGCGGATTGATTCGGCAGTTATCAGCACTGGAAAATGTTTTGTGCGGATGCCTTGGTAAAAGAACAACTTGGCAAACACTGTTTGGATTTTCCAAACGCGATCGCATGTTAGCACTAAATTTATTAGAACAGTTAGGACTAGGAGAGTTAGCTTTTCAAAAAACCAGTCAATTAAGTGGGGGACAGCAACAACGAGTAGCGATCGCCCGGACTTTAATTCAATCACCGCAAATTCTCTTAGTTGATGAACCCATCACTGGGTTAGATGTTATGGCATCCCAACAAGTCATGGAAACTCTATCCCAATTGCACACTCAGCAAGGCATGACTATTGTCGCAGTTTTGCACGATTTGGGAATCGCAGAAAAATACGCAGGGCAAGCGATCGTCTTAGATGCTGGACGCGTCGTTTATCAAGGACTTTGTGACAACTTACAAGCTAAATTTGCTAGAGTTTCCGGTTGAGTGGGATTTGATTTAATCCAGTATGAGTTACTTTTTTAAGTTAAAACGCTTACGCTTCTTGCCTTGGCTGAGTTCTCTACTCATCTTATTAATTGTCGTGGTAGTTTATGGTTGGGCTTTGCGAGGACTCAAACTCGATTTTGAACTGCTGCGTTCTAGCTGGCCATATATCACCGATTTTATTACCCGGTTATTTCCTCCCGATTGGAAAGTTTTAGATATTGCAGTTAAGGCACTAATTGAAACTGTACAGATGTCTTTATGGGGAACTACCATTGGAGCAATTCTTTCTGTACCGATTGCTATAGCTAGCGCCAGCAACATTGCGCCTGGGTGGTTGCGATCGCTAGCTAATTTACTGCAAAATACTGTGCGTTCTGTCCCCTCAATTATTCTGGGGCTAATTTTTGTAGCCGCCACTGGGTTAGGCGCACCAGCAGGAACTTTAGCTTTGGGAATCTACACCATCGGCTACCTTGCCAAATTTTATCAACAGGCAATTGAAGCGGTTGATCCGCGTTCTCTTGAATCTTTGCAAGTTATCGGAGCCTCGAAGCTACAGATTGCTCAATACGGCATTCTCCCGCAAGTGCTACCACTGGGATTGGGTTACACCTTTTGGATGTTTGAGTACAACATCCGTGCTGCTTCTGTCTTGGGTGTAGTTGGTGCAGGTGGTATTGGCTTTCAGTTGAAAAGTTACATCGACGGGTTCGAGTACACCAAAGCAACAACCATGATGTTAGTGCTTTTGGTAGTCGTCACGGTAATTGATGCTTTTAGTAGTCAATTACGTCATCGGCTCGATTCTATGTAGTATTTAATTGTTAATTTAAAATTTGGGGCAAAGCAATATGACTTTGGGAATACTGAAATTAAGTATCCTAGAGGAGTATTAAAAATGTCAGAAAATCGTATCAGTGCCAGCTTATCCCCAGCAGATAAGGAAGCGGTTATGCAAGCGATCGCTACAATTAGAGAAAAGTTACCGTTTTTGGTAGATTTGACCCCTGAAGACCGGCGAACGATGCTAAAGATGGGAGATAAAAGTCGGGCTTTTGTCAGCAAAGCTTTAGAAGTGGCGACACAGAACCCTAACTTTTTGCCCCGTTCTTTTGATTTAGAAGAGATGCGCCGAGATTTGGAAATATATGAGGACTTGTATCCGGTGCTGTTGTCTCTAACCCAACTGCAAGAATTGGTGGATGATACCTGTATCGCCTCTGCTAGCGAAGCGTATGCTGCTGCATTAGCAGTTTATAGCTATGCCAAAGCTAGCGGTGATGTCGCGGGTTTGGATGCAGTAATTGATGAGATGGGACGCAGGTTTAACCGCCGTTCTAAGAAAAAGAAACCCGAAGTCTCAGTTAGCTAAAGCTTGCAATAGGCAATTAGACCAGTTGTCAACTTGGTAAAATACACATCATTTGTAGGGGCATAACAATGTTATGCCCTTTTTGCGTCTTGAATCCAAAGATTTTTGAAACCCGCGCAGGCGGGTTTTGTCTGTGTAGCCGCGACTTCTAGTCGCCAGGGCATTTTTGAGCCTCAGAAGGTCAACGTCGAGCCTCAAAAGGTCAAAGTTGAGCCTCAGAAGGTCAACATCAAGCCTCAAAAGGTCAAAGTTGAGCCTCAGAAGGTCAACGTCGAGCCTCAGAAGGTCAAAGTTGAGCCTCAGAAGGTCAACGTCGAGCCTCAGAAGGTCAACATTGAGCCTCAGAAGGTCAACATTGAGCCTCAAAAGGTCAACGTCGAGCCTCAAAAGGTCAACATTGAGCCTCAAAAGGTCAACGCATAAAAATTACCTAGAAAAAGTTTGATAAATTCCGAAATACACCTTGTATATTTAGTAGTTATTCTGTAAGTATTAGCATCTCAAAATTGAATCTTGTAATGAACCCGCAAAACAAGCCCAAGAGTTTACAAGATATTCTTAAGCAGCGCCAGCAATCAGGTTTTGTGGGTCGTGAAGACCAAGTAAACCAATTTCGCCAAAATCTAACATTACCCCCAGAAGACGATCGCCGTCATTTTCTCTATAACGTTTGGGGTCAAGGCGGAGTTGGTAAAAGTACCCTACTAAGACAGTTTCGTAAAATTGCTGACGAAGCAAAAATTATTTCGGCTTACATCGATGAAGCTGAAAAAACTATACCAGAAGTTATGGGTCGTTTAGCTGAAGAGTTAGAACGGGAAGGTCATAAACTAACGCAGTTTACAGAACGCTACAAAGTTTACCGCCAAAAGTGCCAAGAATTAGAAACTGATCCAGAAGCTCCTCAAGGCTTTTCGGCTTTTGTAGGCAAAACTGTCTTTAAAACTGGTATGCGTCTGGCACGTCAAATTCCAATTGGCGGTGCTGTATTTGATTTAGTAGATGAGGATGCTTTGGCTACTCAAGCCGGAAAATGGTCATCTTATGTTGCAAAGAAAATAACAAATAAAGACGAGGTGCGTTTAGTTCAAGAACCTGTGGAAGTTCTGACCCCGCTATTTTTGCAAGATATTTTTAAAATTGCTGAGAAAACTGCTGTTGTTTTGTTTTTTGATACTTATGAACGCACCGGAGAATTCCTAGATAACTGGCTACGGGAAATTTTGGAGGGTCGCCACGGAGAAGTATCTCTCAATATATTGATAACTATTGCCGGTCGGCATGAATTAGATAAAAATCATTGGGCACCCTACGAGGGGTTAATTGTTCGTTTCCCTCTGGAACCCTTCACAGAAGAAGAAGCCCAACAATATCTAACTCGCAAAGGCATTACGGACAATCGCATTATTGAAGTGATTTTACGCCTTTCTGGAAACTTACCCCTGCTAGTAGGAATGTTAGCAGATGCTCATCCCAATGACCCTAACCAAGTAGTTGAGCCTAGCAGCAGTGCTGTAGAACGCTTTTTAAAATGGATTGATGACCCCAAGCAGCGACAAGTGGCGCTTGATGCTGCCATTCCTCGGTGCTTGAATCGAGATGTTATAGCTAAGTTAAAAGGAGAAGAAGAAGCTGACGAGTTATTTACTTGGCTAAAAGAAACATCTTTTGTCAACGAACGTACCGATGGCTGGGCTTATCATGATGTGGTTAAAACGCAAATGTTACGTCACAAGCGTCTTTCATCGCCGCAAGGTTGGGCTGATATACATAGCAAGTTGGCAGACTATTACGACATATTAGGAAATGAACTGGAATTAGAGCAAGTAAAAGCCTGGCAAGATAAAGCTTGGCAAAGCCATAAGCTTAACGTTTTGTATCACCGCTTATGCCAATCACCACAAAAATACTTGCCCATAGCTCTCAATGAATTCCTGGCTGCACTCAAAAATCAACGCAAATTTCCCCAACAATATGCAGAAACAATGCTTCAAGCTGGCAAGGATGTAGATTGTGCTGAAGTTCAGTGTTGGGGTGAGCAATTAGCAAATGGGTTAAAAGCTTATAAGGAAAACCTTTATCAAGTTACATTAGAAATGTTTACCGCAGTTCTAGAGAATTCTAGGATTGAGGTTAAATGGCAACCAATTGCTCTAAGTTGGCGCGGTGAGACTTACCGCCAAATGGAGCGTTACCAACAAGCCGTAGAAGATTTTGACCGCGCCATTAAACTCGATCCTAAATACGACTGGGCAATTGCATGTCGCGCTCAAACCTATCACCAAATGAAGTGCTACACAGAAGCTCTACAAGATTTTGACCGCGCGATTGAACTCAATCCCAAATTTGACTGGGCGATCGCAAGTCGCGGTCTAACTTATCGCTCAATGAAGCGTTACCCAGAAGCCCTAGAAGATTTTGATCGCGCCATTGAACTTGACCCCAAACTTGACTGGGCGATCGCACATCGCGGTCTAACTTACTTCTCAATGAACCGTTACCCAGAAGCCCTAGAAGATATTGACCGCGCAATTGAACTTAACCCCAAACTTCACTGGGCGATTGCAAGTCGCGGTCAAATTTATCGCTCAATAAAGCGTTACCCAGAAGCCCTAGAAAATTTTGACCGCGCGATTGAAGTTAACCCCAAATCTGCTTGGGCGATCACACATCGCGGTAGAACTTACCGCTTAATGGAGCGTTACCAAGAAGCCCTAGAAGATTTTGACCGTGCGATTGAAGTTAACCCCAAATATGCCTGGGCGATCGCACTTCGCGGTGAAACTTACCTGATACTTCATCGGTACACCGAAGCTCTTGCAGATTTCAGCCATGCTATCAACTTAAAATCTAATAAAGATTGGTATTTGTATGATCGCGCTTTAACCTACCTAACTCTTAACCAAGCAGACAAAGCACGATCTGACCTAGCCCTTGCCATCAAGCTTGCTAAAGAGCATTACGAAAAAGATGCTAAAGACTGGTGTAATGCCTTTAATTTAGCTCTTTATTATTTGGTTGCTCAATATACTCAACCAGCAGAGCAGTTATATCGGTATACCTTATCTAAGGATACTTCTTCAGAATCTATCCCTGAAGCTATCCAAGACCTAAATGACTTTTTAACCGTGTTCCCTGATCATGTGCAAGCTACATCCATGCGACAGTTGTTGCAATCTTCTCTAACTTAAATCATGTTGTAATTTCCAATAAAAATATTAAACGATGCCTGCGGCGGGCTATGCCTATGCTTTTACAACTTTGCCCAACTCATGACAAAGTGCATTGCAATTGCCAATTCCCAACTTTTGCAAAAGCTTGGCAAAAATTACCCCTGAAGGTGAAGAACCTAGACTAAGTTGCTAGGCTGTGGGTAATTGATCGTAAGATTCCGGTTCAATATCTGGTACTTTCGCTAATACTGCGTCATATTTTTCCCGACTGCCTCGCTTTGCTAACTTCCCTAGATAAACTTCAGTTATGAGTGCAGCGATTTTTTCCGCAACTGCTGTCGCCACAAACTGATCGATAGAAATGCCGTCTTGTTTAGCAAGTTCCTGCAAACTTTTGTACAAAAAGTCAGGAAGCTGGACGCTGAGGTTGCTCATGACAATGTTCCAATAGATTGCAAAAACTCCGCAGGTGTCAAATCTAAATCCACTCAAATCCCTGTGTGGCTAAAAATTCTTTAGCTGGTTCCAAAATATCTTTGCTTAAAACCAGGGTGATTTTTGGGGAACCAAGATACAAACGAAAACGCTGAATAAAAAGTTGGTTAGCAGGTTCAATTTTCCTAATGGCACTCCAGGGAATCAACAACGGCGTAAGCCCAAAGCTAAACAAAGGGAAAATACTCAAATAAATCCCTTGAGGATTTGTACCAATATTTAAAGTTCCTTTGTAGTACATCAAACCCACAGAACCGCTTCTCATTCAGTAGAAGTGTAGTGTGGCGGCGCTTCTTGGGTGCGGTAGAGTTTAGCGAGGCGATTCCAGTCATGACGGAATAGAAAAATCATGACTATCGTGCTAAATGGGAAAAAAACGATGTATATCCACTGAAGGTTATGTGGCATTTGTTTTTAAATCATTGATGATTGACGCTTCCACTGTAAGCGATGTCTAACACCAAGCCTCAGTGCGTCTACGTATTCATCAATCAATCACATTCCCTTGAATTTTTTCAAATTATGGGAGCATCCCAGTTAAAAATTGCTTAATAAAAATCCTCTTCATTCAAAAAACTGGCCTTAATTAAAGCCAGTTTTTTGATTTTATTGCTAACTTTTAGCAAAGCTTACGGCCGAGTCGAGTCTTAACGGAACACACTTGAGAAGATATTATTAAACTTTCTCACTAAAATGTCAAGATTTTATGAACTACTTCCCCAAAGTTTGCCATTAGATATCGCTACTTCCCTTAAATTTTCAGGCTGTGCTTCTAAATTTTTGTCGCCAAAATGCTGATTCATCAAGGCGGGAACTTGTGCAGCTTGAATTCGACTATGGCGTGTTTTATCTGGCATAACTAGGTTCGGGCCAGCTTTACAGTTCTTCATACAACCAGTGCCCTTAATTGTAACTTGGTCTTCTAAACCGCGATCGCTTAAAGCCGCCTCCAACGCTTGACAAACTGCTTTACCACCGCGTTTCATACAATCAGACTTTTGACACACCAAAATCGTGGCCTTAGTCTTAGCTGGTTTTACCTTGACGTTATCAATAGATTGGGGTTTTTGTGGTGCTGCGATAGTTTGAATTGTTGCTATTTCAGAACGCGCCGCCATCACACGTTCAGCTTTCAGTGTAACTTTGTCTTTTTTTATATCGTATTCTTTATAACCAACAACTTGTAGCCAAGTACCTGCTGGTAGCCGCAAGTCAAAAGCAGCCCGTAAATGTTTAGCGAGTTTAACGTAGCATTCACCCTCATGAGTACCCAGCAATAAACCTTTTAGCTTATAGCCATCTTTAATAACAAAATCTATAAATCTGCCCTCAAGGCAAAATTCTGATACTTCCATATTGTGAGATCCACCCATTTTTAACCTCCTTTTAATTAATACAAGCTGTCAAGCGAGATATTCTCAGCATTAGCTAAAAATTAGAACTGTTGATAGCGACTTTTCCAGCAACACTCAAGAGTCCAAATTTGGTCTTGACGAGAGGCTGTAAATCGTCGTATTACACTCCAAAGTTGAACAGCCGCAGTTGGATTGCTAATTTCAACTTTTAATGGCTGGTTAGCCGCACAACTACAGGGAATATCTAACTCCTCTAAGCGTTGATACACTTGCCAGCGGTCTACCCAATTCACCTCTACAAGGTGGTTTATTTCTATTTCTGAACTATACGATTTCAAGAGAATTGCCCTCAAAGTGCAACAAACTTGCAGTAACTACCGCCATTTAACTCCCTGCTTTTTGAAAGTCTTAGTAGTCTAACCTCTTAAAACCAGCATACCTTAAGTGCAAAGAATTCTCATTAATTTTAGAAAAAAAATAAAATTCTTGCAATCATCCTATGAGGGAGATTAGGAGGATGACGAGCAGTATCAGGGTAAGGAGGCATTTACTTTTCCATCTCCCCTCACTCCCTTCGGGATATACGCACACTTAACTTATCATGTCAACAGTAATGAGAAATATACACAACTTGATGAGCATGCCATAATCCAGTAAACAATAAACTTAAGACTTTTAGTAAACAAAAATACAAAATCTTGTGATGGCAAATTGGCTTGCTCTGATTGTGAAAATGTTAATATGTAAAGAATAAGCAGTTAAAATCTATAATTGCTAAATAGCGAGGAGAACAATGTCTGAAACGCAAACTTTGTTACGGAATTTTGGTCATGTATATGACAATCCGGTGTTGCTGGATCACAGCGTAACTGCTCCAGTTACAGAAGGATTTAACGTTGTATTAGCTAGTTTCCAGGCACTGTACTTGCAGTACCAAAAACATCATTTTGTAGTTGAAGGCTCAGAATTTTACTCTCTGCATGAGTTTTTTAACGAAAGCTACAACGAAGTACAAGACCACGTTCATGAAATTGGAGAACGTTTGGATGGACTGGGTGGCGTACCAGTAGCTACCTTCAGCAAATTAGCAGAATTAACCTGTTTTGAGCAAGAATCTGAAGGCGTATATTCCTCTCGCCAAATGGTGGAAAATGACCTAGCTGCCGAACAAGCAATCATTGGCGTAATTCGCCGTCAAGCTGCTCAGGCAGAGAGTTTAGGCGATCGGGGCACACGTTATCTATACGAAAAGATTTTGTTGAAAACTGAGGAACGTGCGTATCATTTATCTCACTTCCTCGCCAAAGACAGCTTAACTTTAGGGTTTGTCCAAGCTGCTCAAAGCTAAAATTTTCATAATCTAGATTTGTCTAGCTAGACTGAAAGAAAAAGTTGGCAGCACCAACTATTAAAATATTATAAAAAATGGCAGAGAATGGTGTCCCTATTTCTCTGCCATTTTTAATCTAAGTAAACATATTTATATAATATTTAACGTTGAAAATATTTAGCAATTAGCTAGTTTAGATAAATTTTTATCTAAGTAATCTATTTGTGGATAAATAAGCAGACAGATATATACAAACAAACAAAAATAAATCATCATTTATTGCAACCTTCATGATATTAAATAATAAAGATTCGCAAAAGCTTTAGAAATTTGAGCATGATAATTAAATAAAATTAGAAATACAAAATAATCATTGGGCATTGGGCATTAGGCATTTGTTATTAATTATTCTATTCTCCCCTGCCCCCCTGCTCCCTTGCTCCTTTGCTCCCTTGCTCCCCTGCTCCCCACTCCTTCCTGTCATCAAACTTAGAAAACATTAATAATAAAAAGCACCACAGGGGGTAAAGACCCTTAAAATGATCAGGATTTGTATTCTCCTATTCCAAGGCAACGACTATGCCCCGCCGTGACGACCTCCAGAAGATTCTACTGTTAGGTTCTGGTCCAATTGTGATCGGACAAGCCTGTGAGTTTGACTACTCTGGCACTCAAGCCTGCAAAGCACTCCGAGAAGAAGGCTATGAAGTGGTTTTGGTCAACTCCAACCCTGCAACGATTATGACCGACCCGGAAACGGCCGATCGCACTTACATTGAGCCGCTAACTCCAGAATTGGTCGAAAAAGTCATCGAAAAAGAACGCCCCGATGCTCTACTACCAACAATGGGAGGACAAACCGCCCTCAATCTCGCCGTTGCTTTAGCCAAAAATGGAGTGTTGGAAAAGTACGGCGTTGAGTTAATCGGCGCTAAACTCCCAGCGATCGAAAAAGCCGAAGATCGAAAGCTGTTTGGTGAAGCAATGGCAAGGATTGGGGTAGCTGTTTGTCCTAGCGATACAGCCGAATCTTTAGAAGAAGCCAAAGCTGTTGCCCGCCAAATTGGTACTTATCCCCTAATTATTCGTCCAGCTTTCACAATGGGTGGAAGTGGCGGCGGTATTGCCTACAACCAAGAAGAATTTGAAGAAATGGCACAGGTGGGTATAGATGCTAGTCCTGTTTCGCAAATTCTTATTGACCAGTCTTTACTTGGCTGGAAAGAATACGAACTCGAAGTGATGCGTGACTTGGCAGATAACGTAGTGATTATCTGTTCCATCGAAAACCTTGATCCTATGGGCATCCACACTGGCGATTCGATTACCGTGGCTCCCGCGCAAACCCTCACTGATAAAGAATATCAAAGGCTGCGGGATATGGCAATTAAAATCATCCGCGAGATTGGTGTGGAAACTGGCGGTTCTAATATTCAATTTGCTGTCAATCCGGTTAATGGGGATGTAGTTGTAATTGAGATGAACCCGCGCGTTTCCCGCAGTTCAGCTTTATCTTCCAAAGCCACGGGTTTCCCGATCGCCAAAATGGCCGCAAAATTGGCTGTGGGCTACACCTTGGATGAAATTAAAAATGATATCACCAAGAAAACTCCGGCATCCTTTGAGCCGACAATTGACTATGTGGTAACAAAAATTCCTCGCTTCGCCTTTGAAAAATTCCCCGGCTCAGAACCAGTGCTGACAACTCAAATGAAGTCTGTGGGGGAAGCGATGGCAATTGGGCGCACATTCAACGAATCCTTCCAAAAGGCACTGCGATCGCTCGAAACCGGACGCGCTGGTTGGGGTTGCGACAAAGCGGAGAAATTACCCAGTGGCGAACAAATTCGCGCCCAACTACGGACACCTAACCCCGATCGCATTTTCTCCGTGCGCCATGCCTTGCAACTAGGAATTAGTGCTGAGGAAATCTACGAACTGACTGGTATTGACCCGTGGTTCCTAGATAAATTTCAGCAACTGCTAGATGTCGAGAAATTCCTCAAGCGGACACCTTTGCAGCAATTGACAAAAGAGCAACTTTATGAAGTGAAGCGGGATGGATATAGCGATCGCCAGATTGCTTATGCTACCAAAACCACTGAAGATGAAGTTCGCGCCTACCGCAAGTCACTAGGAATCATCCCAGTTTACAAAACAGTGGATACCTGCGCTGCTGAGTTTGAAGCATTTACTCCCTACTACTATTCTAGCTACGAAGAAGAAACAGAGGTTTTGCCAGCAACCAAACCAAAAGTATTAATTTTGGGTGGTGGCCCCAACCGGATTGGGCAGGGAATCGAGTTTGATTATTGTTGTTGTCACGCCGCCTATGCCTTGAAGGATGCAGGGTATGAGACGATTATGGTCAACTCTAACCCAGAGACAGTTTCCACAGACTACGATACCAGCGATCGCCTTTACTTTGAGCCTTTAACAAAAGAAGATGTCCTTAATATTATCGAAACTGAAAATCCAGTTGGGGTGATTATCCAGTTTGGCGGACAAACCCCGCTGAAGTTGGCTATCCCACTCCAGCAATTTCTCAGCACTCAGGACGGGCTAAACGCCCCGCTACCACTAACAGGACTCAGCACTCAAATTTGGGGTACATCGCCAGATTCCATCGACATGGCAGAAAACCGGGAGCGGTTTGAAAAGATTCTCCAACAGTTGAATATTGCCCAACCGCCTAATGGTATTGCGCGGAGTTACGAAGATGCGCTGATTGTTGCTAAACGCATTGGCTATCCAGTGGTAGTGCGTCCCAGCTATGTGTTAGGGGGACGGGCGATGGAAATCGTTTATTCCGATGCTGAGTTAGAACGCTACATGACCTTTGCGGTGCTAGTAGAACCAGAACATCCAATTTTGATTGATAAGTTTTTGGAAAACGCGATTGAAGTCGATGTCGATGCGATCGCCGATCATACAGGAAGGGTGGTGATTGGTGGCATCATGGAACACATCGAACAAGCAGGGATTCACTCAGGAGATTCCGCTTGCTCTTTACCTTCCATTTCCCTATCACCAGCAGTTCTCAATCAGATTCGCACTTGGACGATACAGCTAGCACAAGCGTTGTCAGTCGTAGGGTTGATGAATATTCAATTTGCTGTTGTCGGTGCAAGCAGTTATTCTCCCCAAGTTTACATTCTAGAAGCCAATCCCCGCGCTTCTCGCACAGTGCCATTTGTATCTAAAGCTACGGGCGTACAGTTAGCGAAACTAGCATCCTTAATTATGTCGGGCAAAACCTTAGAGGAGCTACATTTTACAGAGGAAGTCATTCCCACACATATTGCTGTAAAAGAAGCAGTATTACCCTTTAATAAATTCCCAGGAACTGATACAATATTGGGCCCAGAAATGAGATCCACTGGTGAGGTGATGGGGATTGACAGCGACTTTGGCCGTGCCTTTGCCAAAGCGGAGATGGGTGCTGGGGAGCGTTTACCGTTAACGGGAACTGTATTTGTATCAATGAGCGATCGCGATAAAGCTGCTACAAGTGGTGTGGTCAAGGAATTTATCGATTTGGGCTTTACAGTGATGGCTACCCTTGGTACACGCCAAGTTCTTCTGGAACAGGGGTTAAATATTGAATTAGTCTTAAAACTCCATGAAGGTCGTCCCCACGTCCTTGATGCGATCAAAAACCAGAAAATCCAACTTATTATCAACACACCATCAGGGGAAGAAGCCCAGACTGATGCTAGGTTAATCCGCCGCACAGCCTTAGCTTACAAAATTCCCATCATTACTACCATCGCCGGTGCAAAAGCTACCGTCGCCGCCATCCGTTCCTTACAAAATACGACTTTGGATGTAAAAACTATCCAAGAGTACTGCGCGATCGCGAGGGACTAGGGAGTGGGGAGTGGGGAGTGGGGAGTGGGGAGTGGGGAGTGGGGAGTGGGGAGTGGGGAGGACAAGGGGGACAAAGGAGAATTATTAAACAAGTTTCTTCCTTGTCTCCCCCCTCTTCCTTGTCTTTTACCAATGCCCCATGCCCTATGCTCCATGCCCCATGCCCCATGCCCAAAAAAAATTAAACAATTGTTAGAAGAGAATGAATATAGTTCTCATTGAGATACTTTAACAAATATGAGGAAAATTATTTGAACCAGATTATTTTTTAAATTGACTTCTAGTCAGCCTTAAGATAGAGGGCAACATTGCATGAACTGGAAAAACTAGGAAATTTCATGTCGCCATCTAGCCAAAATATTCTCATAAATGTTACAATTGTTAATAGGACTTCCATAAAAAATGTTTAAAAAGCAACCTTTTATCTAACTGTAGATACTTGTGAAAAGTAGGAAATAACTGTAGTTTTAGCAGTTAAGAAGCCTAAATTTGATTATTATGAGCAGCCGAGTTTCTCAGGCGCGTAAATTGCAAACCGTAAGTTGCAAACCATAGTATGGGTTCCCAGTCTGACTGGGTAGCACCCTAATAAATAAAAAAGCATCTATCCCTTAATGACCCTACCGCCAAACCCATCATTACCAAAGAGTAGCGCCATGAAGACCGCTCAGACAGCCACAGACCTCGTGCGGACTTACCTGCGTGAGATTGGCCGTGTGCCACTCTTAACCCACGAGGAAGAGATTTTCTATGGTAAACAGGTGCAACGTTCCTGCGCTTTGCACGAATCAAGAGAATCTCTTGCCACCCAGCTAGGTCATCAACCGACTCTAGAAGAGTGGGCCAAAGTAACAAACCTAGAACCAGCAGAGTTGAATGAAGCGATCGCAGATGGTGAAATTGCCAAGCGCAAAATGGTAGAAGCCAATTTGCGGCTGGTAGTCTCCGTTGCCAAAAAATACATCAAGCGCAACGTCGATTTACTGGACTTGATCCAAGAAGGTAGTATTGGTATGCAACGGGGCGTAGAAAAGTTTGACCCCACCAAAGGGTACAGATTTTCTACTTATGCCTATTGGTGGATTCGGCAAGCTATTACTCGTGCTATAGCTGAAAAAGCTCGTACCATTCGGTTGCCAATCCATATCACCGAAAAATTAAATAAGATTAAAAAGGCACAGCGCCACTTGTCTCAAAAGTTGGGACGCGCTCCGACGGCTGGGGAGCTAGCTCAAGAATTAGAATTGACGCCCAAACAAGTACGAGAATATTTAGAAAAGGCGCGTTTGCCTCTTTCTTTGGATTTGCGGCTGGGTGATAACTACGACACCGAACTCGGAGAAATGCTGGAAGATCCAGGGGCTTCTCCCGAAGAGTTTGTTATGCAATCTTCCCTATCTTATGATTTAGATCGCTTAATGGGCGATCTCACACCACAACAGAGGGAAGTAATCACACTGCGCTTTGGCTTAACTGATGGGCAAGCTCTAACTCTGGCTAGAATTGGTGAAATATTGAACATCAGTCGAGAACGAGTCCGACAAATTGAACGGGAAGCCTTAAGCAAACTTCGCAAGTCTAAAGCCAATATGGATGAATATTTGGCAAGTTAGGAGTAAGGAGTGATGAGTTTTTAATTAACTCCCCACTCCTTACTTATTTAATGGGGTGAGAAAATACGCTGACTTTGGTACGGTTACACCTACTCCCACTCTGACGCTAGGCTGTTACATTAGTTGACAGGAAGACAAAATAACTAAGTCAAATCCAAAACAGACATTTAATATTCAAATCACAAGCACCGCAGCTAATAGTGGTAGTTAAGGAGCTAAAAAATGAGTAACCCATCCAATCGTGTCTCAGAATTTTTTAATAGCGAATCAGAAACTAACGATTTACTCTGGCAGTACGTTAAATCCTTGAGTCCAGAGACAGTTACCCAGCTATCCAAACCCACGTCTGCCGAAGTCTTTCAGGTGATGGAACGGAATATTACAGGACTATTAGGTAATCTACCTTCAGAACACTTTGGTGTTACTGTAACCACAAATCGAGAAAATCTGGGTAGGCTTCTTGCTTCTGCCATGATTAGTGGTTATTTCTTGCGTAACGCTGAACAGAGAATGAATTTTGAAATGGCCCTACAAGGATCTGAAACCGACAACAGCGAAATTGACTAGAAATGTAATATTTGGGAAATCCAATCAATATTGTTAGGTTGATAGCTAGTTATAGTTACGGCGATACGAATTGAAAATAAGTCTCTGCGAAATCTTTGCCCCTAATTCCCAAATCAGCTAGATTTTTTTAAAATATTCAAAATAGTGACGAATTCAGGTTGAAATTTAAACGCAGAGGAATGCGGAGTCTTTGATTTCGCTTCTCTGTGAACTCTTGTAATTTTTTGATTAATTCAATGAGTTATATGCTGTTCGGCTAGTTAGTTATAATTTCTGAACCTATGCAGAAAGTATAAAAATTCCTCTCCTCTAACCTTCTGCGGTTTTAATAATAAGTTTTTAACCGAACACGATATTAAAGGCGTATTTATAAATAATTAATGCACATTTGTAGATAAACGAACAGTGCTAGATGACCTTTGCAATAAATAAATCTAAACTCGGCAGAGTTACAACTAGTCTGCCGAGTTTTGTTATTAGTCAAAAGTCTAAATTCAAGAATTCTTTCCCTACTCCCCATTCAATTATGAGTGAAACCAGTTCTTTCCCACCCCATAAAATCATTGGTGTTGCAGTAATTTGGAATGACCAAAAGCAAATTTTAATTGACCGCCGTCGTCCAGAAGGAGCGATGGGTGGTTTATGGGAATTTCCTGGTGGTAAAATAGAGCCTGGTGAAACCATCCAAGAGTGTATTAAAAGGGAAATTTCCGAAGAACTGGGAATAGTAATTGAAGTGGGAGAGCATCTGATTACTATTGACCACAGCTATACAAACTTACGCGTTACTCTCACAGTACATCACTGCCGCCATCTTACAGGTGTTCCCCAACCTTTAGAATCCGATGAAATTCGCTGGGTAACTTTGGAAGAACTGGAGCAGTTTACTTTTCCGAAAGCAAATACTCAAATTATTGCTGCATTAAAAGCGACTGGAGACTAGGAAAGAAGCAGATGCAGCAGAGGAACAGGGGAGCAGGGGGAGAAAGAATAACCAATGCCCCATTCCCAATGCCCAATGCCCAATTTCTAATGACTAATCCCGTAACAATCTATTAATTGCATCAGGTTGAGTCCCGCAATTTTCTACAATAGGCGCAGGGACTTTGATTTAAGGTGTCAGCAAATAAATGCCTAAAACCGTTGCCGATGTAATGAGCCGCGATCCTATTGTTGTCCGGGAGGAAACTCCACTCAAGGAAGCTATCCAAATTCTCGCAGAACGCCATATCAGCGGACTACCTGTTGTGGATGATCTCGGTAAAATGGTAGGCATTATCTCGGAAACCGATTTGATGTGGCAAGAAACTGGTGTTACTCCACCTGCGTACATTATGTTTCTTGATAGTGTTATCTATTTAAAAAATCCTGCTACGTATGACCGTGATTTGCACAAGGCTTTAGGGCAAACCGTCGGGGAGGTGATGAGTAAAAACCCGATCGCTATTTCCCCTGATAAAACTTTAAAAGAAGCAGCTACAATCATGCACGATCGCAGCGTTCACCGCTTACCAGTACTTGACGGCACAGGTTTAGTAATTGGTATTCTCACTCGTGGTGATATTATTCGCGCAATGGCTGCTAGTCAAGATTAGTCAATAATAGAGACGCGATTAATCGCGTCTGTACAAAAGCCAAAAGTAGAGACGCGATTAATCGCGTCTGTCTTTTTTATACATTTGAAAATCAAGGATAACTAAATGAGTATTACTCCGGAGTCTGTTAAGCAATTGCTCAGTTCTGAGGATTTAGGCGATCGCTTACGTGCTGTAAATCAAATCCGCCAATTAGAACCTGCGGTTGGCTTTGAATTAATTCAAAGTGCGATTGGCGATCGCAATTCCCGTGTCCGTTACTCAGCGGTGAGTCAAATGGATACACTCGGAACCCAAGATTTACAGTTATCCTTGGATATCTTGCGCGATCGCTTGCTTCATGACTCCGAAGTAGATGTACAAGCAGCAGCAGCAGACTGTTTGGGCGCTCTGAAGTTACATGAAGCTTTTGAAGATTTACAGCAGCTTTATCATACAACCGATGAATGGCTAATACAATTCAGTATTATTGCTACATTGGGAGAGTTGGGCGATCCGCGAGCTTTTGAACTACTCAAAGAGGCACTTTCATCAGAAAACGAATTAGTTCAAACTGCTGCTATTAGTTCTTTGGGTGACTTGGGAGATGTACAAGCAGTTCCTCTGTTGGCTCCCTATGCTAGCAATCCAGATTGGCAAATTCGTTACAGACTTGTACAAGCTTTGATTCGTTTGGGTAATCCAGAAGCCAAATCTATATTAGAAATTCTGGCTAATGATGAAGTAGATGCGATCGCAAGCGAAGCTAAAAATTTTTTGCAGTCAGCCTGAGTTCGTCTTTCTAGGAATAGTTAACCTGACTTTTCCATAGAATTACCAAAACTGGAAAAGTCGTTTTCAATAAAGTTTTTCTTGGAAATAATTAAAGGTTCGCAGTAATCGCTAAATTACTACGAACCAAAGCCTATAACACTTCATTGAAAACCGATATAATTGGATAGATTTTGTACAAGGTGGTAGTCTTTACAATTGTTCTACCACCTTTTTTCTCAGCAATTTCTCTGCTGGATATTTTTCATTAATTAGCCAGAGTTTTGCGACGGCGAGACATAGCCACGACTGCACCTACTGCACCTAAGCCTAGTATTGTTGTTGGCTCAGGAACGGATTTTGAGATAGCATCTATTTGAAACTCATAGCGCCCAGGACGAGCATTATTTGTGTTCTTCTGAAGTGCATTAATCGAGCCATCGCCTACAGCATTTACACCATTATAGAAGGTTCCTAAAACTGAAAAGGTATCTATACTGGTAGTATACGACCCAGGAGTAGTTTCTTGCCTTCTCCTAGTAATATTAGATATACTAGTTGCCTTAAACTTGATCCCATTATCAAAAGTAAGGAACGGATCAACTACTGAACTCATATCAACTTTGTACAAAGCTGATGCGTTTCCAGGTGTAGAGCTTAGGACTGAAAGTTGATTTAATATTAAGCTGTAAGGGTCGGTGTTACCTACCATAACCTCAGTCACACCACTAAATATACCATCTGCAAACGATACATCTGCTGGATTATCAAATTTGAGTACTTCAGTGGTTGGAGTGTCCTGTGTTTTATTCTGAAATATCAAATTTCCGTCGAAAGAGGCACTTCCAATAATAGCCGCTTGAGCAGAACCAGCAGATGTAAACATCCCAGCAGTAGCCAAAGGGATTGCAAAAGTAGCAGCCAGAGTCGCGTTTACTAATTTAGATTTTAAACTAATCATCAGCGTTTGATAGTCCTAACAATAATATGGAACAGAGAAATTGATTGCTTAACTTTTACTATCAGTAATCTATTTAAAATACTGTCAGTGAAAGCGAAACTTGTGTGATGTATTTCTTATCTCCATAAAATCACATAGATTTGGAACCTGCAATATTTACTGAGTGGTCTTCATCACATCTTCAACTAGTAAAACGTCTTCATAAAGTTTTAATTTCTTACATATCTGCGCTTCGTATATCTCTTACTCTCTAAGGTTTAAATTATTGGCAGTAGCTCCGACTTCAAGAAAAATTGCTTACGTAATACTAGAAATTAAAGCCATTCTTTATACTTAGCAAGTTGTGACGAGGAGTCCCCCACCATACATACTGAAGGTTGGTGGCGGGAGGAACGCCGCTCGGGACTGGGGACTGGGGACTGGGGTATCTATAATCCAATACGGTTCAGTCAAGGAAATTTATCCGTTGAGGCAGGCAGGGGGAGCAGGGGATGCAGGGGGAGAAAAAAAGCTTATCTGAACCGTATTGATCTATAATCTTTCTACTTACTAATATTTAGTGAAACGGTTCCTCTCATAGAATAAATGGGAGGAACCGCTGTATTTGTTTACTATGGATAGTCTTGGTTATCAAATTGAATGTCTGTAATAAATAGCTAATTGCTAGCTATTACCACTGTTCTCAAATCTGTCAGATTTTTCAAATCCTAAGAGCCAAATACCTGTGGCCAGGTTGTCACCACAAAAACTACAACTGCGGCGATCGCTAACAACCCTTGAATCAAATTTCCAACCAAAGACCCGACTACAATTCCTATACCTGCTTTAACCGCCAACCCGAATTCACGTCGGTAAAGATACTCACCAATAATTGCTCCCAAAAGCGGGCCTAGTAAAATTCCTAACAGTGGGCCCCCAAAAGGTAAAGTTGGCAATAATCCCAAAAATCCGACCACCAAACCAACAATTGCGCCAATTTGCCCCCACTTGCTAGCCCCAGCTTGTTTTGCTCCCACATAGCTAGCTAAAAAATCTACTCCGACACTGAGCAGTAAAACTATAATTGTCACAATTAGTGGAATCTTGATAGCTGCAAAGGAACTACTAACGATTCCCCAGATGATAATTGCAATTAAAATTAAGCTGCTACCGGGAATGGCTGGAACTACAGCACCAATAATACCCACAACCATTACAGCAACTAATAGCCAATAAATAATTTGCATAAATCAATTGTAAACTTCCAAATTTTCTCATAGGGGTGACTTCAGGTTAAAGCTACTCTAGAAAAAGCTTTTAGCAGATTATCTCGTTATCTCGTTCCCAGTCGGAGACTGGGAATGCCCCTCATTGAGGCTCCGCCTCCCTCTCCTCGCGGCTCTGCCGCCAGAAGTAGCATTTCCAGCCTCTGGCTGGAAACGAGGTTTGAAAAGGGTTTTGGCTTAAGTTTACACCAATGGCCATCTGCGCGCTCCTACTAGTTTATTCTATCTGGGTGAACTACCCAGCACCGACCCTATCGGGTACGGTGTGGGCTTCTGTACTCAATGGCGAGTGCCGCAGGTGAGACTTTCGTCCCATCTTTGGTCTTACCTCCCCTCCTACAGCAGAGACGGCTGAACCTTCCGCCTTTAGCATTCTGATACCTTCTGCTCTAATATTGATAGCCGCATTTCCATCTCTGTCATGATGAATACCACAGTGAGGACAAATCCAATCTCTCACTTCCAACGGCATTTCACCTAACTGATGGAAACAATTTGAGCAGATTTTGGAACTAGGGAACCACCTATCAATCTCAACCAACTTCCCACCTTTGCGTTCTAGCTTGTAGGCTAAAAAGTTGGTAAACATTCCCCATCCACAATCAGATATTGCTTTTGCCAAATTGTGATTACGAACCATACCTTTGATATGAAGATTCTCTGCTATGACAGCTTGGCTATCGCTGACCAACTTGTAACTAAGTTTGTGTAGAAAATCTTGCCGTGAATTACTAACTTGTTCGTACACTTTAGCAACAACTTTTCTATACTTATTTCTTGAATTACTCCCCTTTTGTTTACGTGCTAGTTTTTGCTGTTTACGTTTCAGGTTTTTTTCATGCTTGGCTATATGTTTAGGATTATCGTATTTAGAAACCTTTTCACCGTCTGTAACAACAGCAAAGTGTTTCAATCCTAAATCAACGCCATAAATCTTGCCTTCTGTAGTAGTTGGGCTATCTCCTTCTACCTCAGTCAAGATAGATGCAAAATACTTTCCTGATGGAGTTTTGCTAACAGTGACAGTCTTGATTTTGCCTTCAAAGAGTCTATGTATTTTGGCTTTGACTACCCCGATCTTACCGGGAAGTTTAACGCTATCCTCTACAATTTTGACGTTTTGAGGATACTGAATAGACTGTTTTCCGTGCTTAGACTTGAATCGGGGAAACCTCGCTCTACCCTCAAAAAAGTTTTTATATGCAGTGGTTAGGTTGAGTGTTGTAGCTTGCAAAACTTGGCTATAACAATCAGCTAACCAACAACTATCTTCTGCTTTTTTAAGGTCTGGAAGAAGTGCATTGAGTGCCGAGCGTCCAAGTGCCTTCCCTGTTTCTTTGTAGGTTTCAATTGACTTATTCAAGGCATAGTTCCACCACCAGCGAGAACAACCAAATGTCTGCGCTAGTAGTATTTCTTGCTCTTTTGATGGGTATAAGCGAACTTGTATGGCTTTGTGTAGCACTCAGTATCACCTCCTTGGTTTTTATTTTATCACAATATGCATTTAGTGATAATATTATTGTAGAAAAAATTGGTGACTCCTCAAGCATCTTCTTCCTTGCCTTACGGCATTGGTGAGGCAGTGCGGTCTTCTCCCAAAGGGAGAGGCTAGCGCCAAGGGGTTTCCCCAAGTAGAGCAACTGCCGTCGAAGATACTTTCGTCGTCACCCGCCTTATATCCCGGCGCTAAACGGAGTACCGTTATAGCGCGGGACTTACGGCGATTTATTTAAAAGCTCAAAACCTATGACGAGAAAAATATTAACTGGACTAAGTTCTGAAGCCTACGAGCACCCCTTTGATCGCAAAGCTTTGGCTTCTTTGCAAAATATGCCCGGTGTCTCTCTACTACTCAAAAAAATTAACGAATACGGTATTGATCGCCTACTTAGACTGCAAAGCCTTGGTAGTGAAATTAGAATTTCGCCCCGTAATTTTCCCCAATTACATCAAACATTTGTAGAAACCTGCCAAATTCTTGATGTTGCTCCACTTCCTGAATTGTATCTATTTCGAGGCACAGGTAACATTCAAACCTATATTGTTGGCGTAGAAAAACCCCTTGTCGGTATCAATTTAGATGCAATGGAGTGGCTTGGCGTAGATGAGTTGCTTTACATTTTCGGACACGAAATCGCTCGCATCAAGAGTCAGCACATGGTTTATCACCAAATGGCAATTGTTATGCCAACGTTGAAAAATTTGTTGAGCAGTACCACACTGGGAGTTGGTGGCTTAGTAGCTGGTGGAATGGAATTAGGTTTGTATAATTGGCGGATGATGGCTAGGTTTACTGCCGATCGGGCTGCAATGCTGGCTTGTCAGGATATTGATGTAGCAACTACTACACTGATGAAACTCGCGGGTTTACCAGATGAGTACTTGACTACTGCTGTAATTGAAGATTTCCTCGTCCAAGCCCGTGAGTTTGCATCCAATAACTTTGATAGCGTGGATAAAGTCACTAAAATATTAAGCTATACAGAGCCTGGGCTTTCTTGGATAGTTATGCGGGCTGGCGAGTTATTAAAATGGGTTGATTCAGGAGCTTATGATAATTTAATTCAACAGACAAATTTAAAGACACCGGAAGAACTAGAAGAAAAAGAAGGAAACATACCAGAAGAAAAGGAAGGTTGGAATTTTTTGACTTCTTGGTGAGTTAATAATTCGTAATTCGTAATTAACTTATAGATAAGCTAATGCGCCTATAGCAATCCTAAATCATTCGTGAAAAATTAGATCCCCGACTTCTCAAAGAAGTCGGGGATCTGGACACCAAGAATTTTCACAAATCAGATAGGATTGCTATATGTATTGCACTATTTTCTGTATAGACCGTCATTAATCATTAATCAAAAGCGTTTTTAAAGACAAAGGACAAATGACAAAAAACAACCCTCACTAGTTAATGTGCAATTTTCTTTGCGTAACAGCTTAGTAATTACAATTACGAGTTATTCTCACAGATGACAAACCTAAATTTAGGTTAAGTCGCTTGGTTGGATAAATTCGAGCCAAGAGTAACGGCTAATTTATCAGCAATTCCTGCAATCCAGTTTTCATCTTGTTTGGTGTAACTTCGAGGAGCATTTGCTCCCAAAATTAATGCACCTTGGTTGCCAATAGGTTGACAAATTACACCTTGAGTATTTTCTGGTAAATAATCAAATTCAACTTTACCTGGATATATTTTTAGAGCAACTAGATAAATCGGTTTTTGTTTTTCGAGTACCTGTTTTAAGATTACTCCTGGCACAACTTCAGATTTAGTACCCAGAATGCCGCGACGCAACAAAACTTTACCTTGATAAAAAACTACAAGCGATCGCGTTACTGTATTAGTCAACAATAAATGAGATGCCCAGGCTAGCTCTGTTTTTACGGATTCTGGTAAATCTGCTGCGAGTACAAAACCTTCTTCTCCAATTAGTTCTACAATATCAGGCGATCGCGGCTGAACTTGCTGCCAAATTAAACCCGTCAAAATTAACACCGCACTCAAAATCACGCCCACGACATCACCACGCGATTGAGACTGGGTTAATTCCGGTGTCAATAAACGGTTAATCAATAAAAGTACAGCGCCTAGCCCACCTACGACAATGGGTAGACGCCGCAAAACTCGATTGTCATTTGTCATTTGTCATTTGTCATTTGTCATTGGGCATAAGAGGCAGAGATGCAAAGGGGCAGAGGGGAAAACACTTACTGCAACTTCTCCCCTGCTCCCCCTGCTCCCCCTGCTCCCTCATCTCTCACTCCTCCCCTGGTTCAATAATTCGCTGGAAAAGATAACCAGTACCCCGTGCGGTGAGAATTAATTCTGGGTTGCTAGGATCATCTTCTAATTTTGCCCGCAAACGTGATATGTGCACATCTACTACGCGGGTATCTACATGACGTTCTGGTGTATAACCCCATACTTCCTGCAAAATTTCCGAACGAGAAAAAGCTTCTCCAGAGCGACTGACTAACAACTCTAATAAGCTGAACTCCATACCCGTCAATCGAATCCGCTCATCGCCTTTGTAGACTTGTCGCTTATTCGTATCGATTTTAATATTAGCGACATGGATTACCCCAGAACTGGGAATTCCAGAAGCACCGTTTTTATCTACTCGCCGCAGTACCGAGCGAATCCGGGCTTCTAGCTCCTTGGGGGAAAATGGTTTAACTACATAGTCATCAGCACCTAATTCTAATCCAGTGATGCGATCGGCGACATCACCCAAGGCTGTTAGCATAATAATGGGGACATCTGATTCTTTTCGTAATTCTTGACATACACCATAGCCGTCTAGCTTTGGCATCATTACATCTAAAACTACCAGGTCAGGCTCTGTTTTGCGAAAAGTATCCAAAGCTTCTTCCCCGTCGCCAGCAGTCACTACATCGTAGCCAATCATGGAAAGGCGTGTTTCCAAAATCCGGCGAATGCTGGCTTCGTCGTCTACCACCAAGATTTTTTCTTTATGGCTTTCCAAGTTTCTCTAGGCTCCTTGACTAAAAATTTACATGATTAATTTTTAATACCATAATATTAAGATATCATTCCATGAATTGATTTGGAAAAAGCTCTAAATACCACTATTATTAGTTTTTAGTTTTTTTCAATAATTAAGTAAATATTAAGATTATTTAATAAGATTTAAGAATGGCAAAGCCAAAAACTTTTTACACTTGTAACGAATGTGGAGCAGAATCGCCCCAGTGGTTTGGTAAGTGTCCTGCTTGCGGTACTTACAACTCTCTAGAAGAACAAATTTCGATTCAATCCTCAGTAGATGTACCCAGTCGGGGGGGAGTGAGTAGTTGGCAATCAGCTCAAGGCAATGGCAAATCTCACGGTAAACCAGCTAAAGCACGAGCCTCTTTAACATTTGATCAAATTACCGATCGCCAAATTGCTCGTTGGGAGTCTGGTTACGAAGAATTAGATCGAGTGCTTGGAGGTGGGGTTGTCCCTGGCTCTATGGTGCTGATTGGTGGCGATCCAGGTATTGGTAAATCGACTTTATTGTTGCAAGTATCTAATCAATTAGCACAGAAATACCGCATCCTTTACGTAACTGGTGAAGAATCGGGACAGCAGGTAAAATTACGAGCTTCGCGTTTGGGAGTATCAAAAACCCTAAGTGTGGTAAACGAGGAGAAGGTAACAGTAGTAGTAGATACTACACTTCCTATAGACCCTGACAGTATCGGTGCAGATTTATATGTACTGCCAGAAACAGATTTAGAAGAAATTTTACGGGAAATAGACTCTCTCAAACCAAATGTGGCGGTGATTGATAGTATCCAAACAGTGTTTTTTCCGGCGCTGACTTCTGCACCAGGTTCAGTAGCTCAGGTACGGGAATGTACCGCAGCATTGATGAAGGTGGCAAAGCACGAAGATGTCACCATGCTGATTGTGGGACACGTCACCAAAGAAGGAGCGATCGCCGGGCCAAAAGTTTTAGAACATTTAGTCGATACAGTGTTGTATTTTGAAGGCGATCGCTTTGCCTCCCATCGGTTATTACGGACAGTCAAAAACCGCTTTGGTGCAACTCACGAAATCGGCATCTTTGAAATGGTGACAGATGGATTGCGAGAAGTCTCCAATCCCTCAGAGCTATTTTTAGGCAACCGTGACGATCCTGCACCAGGTACTGCCATTGTGGTTGCTTGCGAAGGTACTCGCCCGATAGTTGTAGAATTGCAGGCTTTAGTGAGTCCTACCAGCTACCCTTCCCCTCGGCGTGCTGGAACTGGCGTAGACTACAACCGTCTAGTGCAAATTCTCGCCGTCTTAGAAAAACGCGTAGGAATTCCCATGTCAAAGTTAGATTCTTACGTTGCTTCTGCGGGTGGGTTGAATGTGGAAGAACCTGCGGTAGATTTGGGAATTGCGATCGCAATCGTTGCCAGTTTCCGCGATCGCATAGTTGATCCCAGTACAGTATTAATCGGTGAAGTTGGGTTAGGTGGACAAGTGCGATCGGTTTCCCAAATGGAACTGCGGTTGAAAGAAGCTGCTAAGTTGGGATTTAAAAGAGCGATCGTGCCAAAAGGGACAAAATTTCCCGACTTGAATATAGAGATATTGCCAGTATCCAAAGTCATAGATGCAATTATCGCCGCCATCCCCCATCAAGAATTGACAGCCGACGATTTAGAACCCGACGAAGATTAGTAACTATTGGGGACTGGGAAGATGAGGGAGTGAGGGAGTGAGGGACAAGAATTAATGCCCAATGCCCAATGCCCAATGCCCAATGCCCAATGCCCAATGCCCAATCTGAAAGGAAAACCCATTATGACAACCCTCACCCAAGACTACCAAATCACTTGGGAAAAACTACCCGATGATTACAAACTCCCAGATGATCCAGTGGACAACATTAATCAACCAGCCTTAGCTGCTGCACTTACAGAAAGCCTACAATTAGCCGGAAAAATTTCAGCTAACGCCCTAACAACAACTAATTACGGCATTTGTGCCACTCTAAACAACAAAATAGTCATTAAAGCGCCTGATTGGGCTTTCATTGCCAAAATTAATGTTAGTAGAGAAGAAGTAACACGCAGTTACACACCTCAATTACAGGGTGACATTCCCGTAATTGTGATGGAATTTGTTTCTGATACACAGGAAACAGAATATTCTATCAAAGCGACATATCCCCCAGGAAAATGGTTTTTCTACGAGCGCATCTTAAAAGTGCCAAACTACATTATCTTTGAGCCAGATAGTGGCAGTTTCGAGATGTATCGCTTAGAAAACACAGAACAGTACGTTTTGCAAGAGCCTGATGAAAATCAACGCTATTGGATAACAGAAATGAATCTTTACCTTGGAGTGTCGCAAGGTACTCGTGAAAATCGCACAGGAAAGTGGTTACGGTGGTGGGATGAACAAGGAAACCTTTTACCTTGGGGTTCTGAGTTAGCCGAACAAGAACGCGAACGCGCACAACAAGAACGCGAACGCGCACAACAAGAACGCCAACGTGCCCAAGAAGAACGCCAACGTGCCCAACGACTAGCAGCACAATTGTGGGCGGCGGGAATTGAACCTGAAGATTAGACTTCTTGTAAATAATTAAAGATTGCTAGGTTTAGTTAAAAATTTGCTAAATCTAGCATTTTTTTATAGCAATGAAATTTTAAATAACTCGAATTAGGCATAATTTATTGCCGTTAAAATTTGACAATTATTCATAGAAATTTGGGAATTTATAGTTAATAAGTATAAAATTATACATTTAGCTACAAGCATGATAAAGGCGATCGCCCAATCCCGCAAAAGATGAATGCGATCGCCCTTATCTGGCCCCTTTATCAGAATTTTCACAAATAAGATAGGATTATTGGATTAATTTCTGTCTATTCCCATATCCCTGTTTTCTGTCTCGTTGGATTCTTGCACTTTATTAGCAATCATCCCATTGATGTAGGTAACAATTATCACTAATTCTCCAATTGCTTCCAGTTCAGCCTCTTCTTCTGGTGTCTGAGAATTAGCTGTTTTCTTATCAACAAGTTCTTGCATCCGATCTGACAATTCATCTGTAATTTTAAATAGATTAATATTACTAACTTTTTCAAGTCGAATACCATTCTCTAGCCAGGATGAGGGTTTAATAGGTGCGATCGCCATAAGTTTATTACAATTGGATATATCGCTTATTGTAGGCTCCATCAGCATTGCTTAAAGTTTACCTTGCTAAATGCCCGTAATGAAACAAATCAAAATTATTGTAGAAAAACATTCTGACGGTTATGTTGCCTATCCTCTTGGTATAAAAGGGGCCGTAGTTGGTCAAGGAAACACTTATGAAGAAGCTTTAGCTGATGTCAATTCAGCTATTCGCTGTTATATCGAGATATTTGGCAAAGAAATACTTGAAGATGACTCACCAGTAATCGAAGCTTTTGTGACAGATGCAGAGGTGGCTATTTAATGCCTAAGTTTCCTGTAGATGCTTCCAAGAAGAGAGTTATTAAAGCATTTGAGTTATTGGGGTTTCGCATAGTTCGGGAACGCGAACATATTGTTATGGCGCGAGAAAATGAAGATGGATAATTTGTGGGAGTTAGGATTAAACAATATATGAACGTCAGGTTGCATCCCCATGCACAAGCACGATTAAATCAACGTGGGGCAACAGAAGCAGAAGTTATTGCCACAGTGGAAAATGGTGTTACCTTTCCTGCTCAATTTGGTAGAACGGGATTTAGGTGTAACTTTCCCTTCAATGCTGAATGGAATGGCAAGTTTTATACTACTAAAAAAATTGAGGCAATAGCTGTTCAAGAAGAAGAAGACTGGTTAGTTATTACAGTAATCGTCAAATACTTTTAAAGAGAAAAATTCCATGAAAATTACCTACGACCCAAGATACAACATAGCTTATATCTATCTCCAAGAAAAAACTGCACAAGTAGAAACAATTCAAGTCAGCGAAGAAATGAATGTAGATATTGCTCCTGATGGCACAATTTATGGAATTGAATTGCTCAATGCTAACCAGCAATTAGGTGCTGATGAACAGGGGAAGTTAATCGTAGTCAATGAAGCATTAGGAGAATCTGCCGAAATTAAGCTTTTACTATAGTGTCAAACTACTGATATTCTTATAAAAATTAGCTATGATGCCGAAGTCGATGCTCACAAACATTAATTTGTCAAAGAGTCGCACATTGTAAAGATATTTATAAAACTTTTCCTTGATACAATATCTTTAGATAAACACATATCATAAATTGTATCGCGCTGACTATGACAACCGTAATTGCTAGACCTTCATCCTTGATTGGCAGTATCAGAATAGAAAAGCTGGATAAATTTAACCTATTCAAATGGAAGAACTTTTAGAACGCAAAAAAGCTGATTTACTAACTTCAGAAGAAGCGATTGAACTTGAAGAAATTGGAGAACTAGATAGAATTTTCACCCATATCAACGCAATGAACTTTGTGGTTGCACTTTTTTAGCTTTCCGAGCAAATCTGCGTCCTAAATCATCAACCATTGAATCTAAACCAGAGCCTTTACCACTGGCTTTAGCATAGTTATATATCATCAAACCCGCCGCATAAGCTTCGCTACCAACAGCCACAGATGTATCATCCACCAGTTCTTGCAGTTGCGTCAATGACAGCAAAATGGGATACAGGGCTTCAAATAATTCGATATCTTGGCGCATTTCATTCAAGTCAAAAGAACGAGGTAAGAAGTCAGGGTTTTGTGTGCCGATTTCCAACGCCTTACTCACAAACGCCCGACTCTTATCCCCCAGCTTGGGTAAAGCTTTACGCTCCTCGGTTGTCAAATCAATCAAAAACGGTAACTTTTCGCAGATAGTAGTAATAGCTTGCATCACGGCTTCCCTGTCTGCGGAGGAAAGTTTTGCACTGACTTTATTATCTGCCATTTTTCATACGCCTTTAATGGTACTAATTTTCAGTATTCCCCAAGTTATTTAGGCAGTAATAGTTATTTATAAGCAATTAAGAAAAAATTTTTATATTTTTAAATAAGTGATATCTCGCTAATTACCAACCTTGAGCAAGTTTCACGATTAGAGTCCAGTGGCATTCAATACTGTTCGGATAAGCTCTTGAGGCTCTTAAGGAAAGAGAGTTATTGTTCAGTAATTCTTCTCTCCCCCTGCTTCTCTTCTCCCCCTGCCCCCCTGCCTGCCTCAACCAAAAAATTCCTTAACCGAACGGTATTGCAGTGGCATTTGACCCAAGGAAGCCGAACATTTAGAGATAATAGTAGCAGAGGTAATCTCAAAATTTAGCGTTAGCAGAGCGGTGCGCGAACACTTCGCAGCTAGTTGTGGAATAACATTATTACTTCTATAGGAATCGTATTTGATTGCGTGAAAAAACTCAGTACATATCTATTCGCTTCTGTTCTCTATTCCCTATTCCCTCTTAGAAGCTGTGAATCTAGGATAATCAGTACGGTAGAGCCATAAAAGTAATAGCCGAAAAATATCAAACCCAATTTTTATTATGACTTCTTCTCCCCATTACATCCCTCAATCTGACCCGCCGCTTCCTCCTTGGGAAACGCTACCAACGATGTATGATTTACCAAGTGACAACCCAGAGGAACCAGGCTTGCCAGACGATTTTCACTTTTTACAACCCTTACTTTTATACTTAACTTTTCAGCCCATTAACTGGAATTCAGAACTAGTTTACAGTGCTGCTGACCTTAATCTCTACTATGATTTACAGCATCCTTTGTGGTATAAGCGCCCAGATTGGTTTGGTGTAGTAGGTGTAAGAAAATTATACAAAGGGCAAGACTTGCGGTTAAGTTATGTAACTTGGCAAGAACCAGCAAATCCATTCGTGGTTATTGAGTTATTATCTCCAGGTACGGAAGACGAAGATTTAGGTACAAGAAGGGAAAGTGCAGCAGATAAACCTCCTAGCAAATGGGAAGTTTATGAGCGAATTTTACGAATTCCCTACTATGTTGTATTTAGTCGCTATACTAATGAACTTCGGGCTTTTCAGTTAGTCGGCGGTCACTATGAACCGATGAATTTGACCCAAGGGCGCTTACTAATGCCAGAGATAGATTTAAGTTTAGGCTTATGGCAAGGTTCATTTCGAGATATTGAAAGGTTGTGGTTAAGGTGGTTCACTTTGGCGGGAGAATTAATTACCGCACCCACAGAGGAAGCTGCTGCTGCAACTGAACGAGCTATGATTGCAGAACAAGAAGCTATAGAAGCTAAACAAGAAGCTGCTCAAGCCAAACGAAAAGCAGAACAATTAGCAGAACGTTTGCGTCAGTTAGGCGTGAATCCTGATGAAATAGATGAATTATTGTAGCTTCACGAGTATTTTCTGATACGCAGCATAATTTTCTGCTTTTGAGGAATCACCTGTACTGAAAACTTTGATAGCCGATGCCGAAGCAGCTATCTCTTAACAATATTAGCTCTCAGAAAGATTAATTTTTGAGAGCGATCGCATATTTAGCACTTGAAATACATATAATATTCCTTTGGGCAAGTCTATAGCAACCTCAGTTTTTATGAAAAATCATGATGTCACGCTATATCCTTACTGTTCCTCAACTGAGTTTCAATTGGGTTACTAAGGGGAAAATAAGGTTCAGCAGCAAATCTAAAAGGCGATGCCTGAACATTTGCAGATATTACCGCAGACACTGATTATGTTGCGGCGGCTAAAATACTTAAGTATGGGTAGTATGATCAAACTACTCAGGTTAAAATTGTCTATTTGGTAACACAAGACCATCAGAAAATTGTAGAAAAGTGTATTTCCTTGGCTCGATAGTGGTGCTAACCTCAATTTAAAGGATGTTATCAGCCTTTATCTGCTAGAGTTTCTGACTTTCAGCAAATTAGATAATTTATCAATAACAAAATCGCTAGGAGTGCGATGATGATGTCACAGTCCCCTATGACAAGACCAGAAATAGCTGCTGGAACTCTAATCGATAACCGCTATATTATCCAAAAACTTCTAGGACAGGGAGGATTGGGACGAACTTACTTAGCATTTGACACTCGTCGGTTTAATGAAGCCTGTGTTCTTAAAGAATTTGCACCCATTGGCACAGGCGAAAGTGGACTGGAACAATATCGTAACTTATTTAAAAGAGAGGCAAAAATCCTTCATCAATTGCAACATCCTCAAATTCCCAAGTTTTTGGCTTGCTTTGAAGGAGATGGTCGGCTATTTTTAGTACAAGAGTATGTTGACGGTAAAACATATTCAAGACTGCTAGGAGAACTTCAACGTCAAGGAAGAAATTTTTCTGAAGACGAAGTTATACAGTGGCTAAAGAATCTACTGCCTGTTTTAGAATATGTCCATCAGCACAACATCATCCATCGAGATATTTCTCCTGACAACATCATGTTACCCGATGGCAAGGATCTGCCAGTGCTGATTGATTTTGGGGTAGGCAAGCAAATTGCTGACATGAACGAAGGGAGAAGTTCCAACCACCAGGTAACGTTTGTTGGTAAAATGTCCCTTGTCGGCAAAGTGGGATATGCTCCCCGCGAACAGATTAGTTTGGGTTTATGTTCACCCTCTAGTGACCTTTATGCTTTAGGTGTAACTGCTATTGTATTACTCACAGCTAGAGATCCATCTTTACTAATGGATCAATACTCACTTGAATGGAACTGGCGTGATTATACTTATGTTACTGATGGGTTGGCTCAAGTGCTTGATTGCATGTTGGAAGATAGACCTAATAAGCGATACCAAACAGCCAGCGAAGTTCTTAGAGATTTAGAGCATATTGGAGAACCAGAAGTGGCAATATCTTCTGCAATCATGGTTGATGATTTGCCAGCCACGGTATTTAACCCTGAATTTCAGGCTATGTCGGTTATATCACAGTCATATAACCAACCTGAAGAAACAATTTTTAGTTCACCTACTAGTCCCCAAACTGGGCAAAGAATTGAACAACAACAATCTTTACTCCAGCCAGCATTTATCAAACATTGCCAGCAAGAATTAGCTTACCACATTGGCCCAATGGCAAATCTGATTATAGAAGAAATACTAGCTCACAATCCTTATATTTCAGCTGACCAATTTATTGAACTTGTCACAAAGGAAATTCCTAACCTTCAAGCAGCTTTTGAATTCAAAAAAAGCTTATTTTCATAGAGATTTAGACATCATGAATTGAGGGAAAATTTTTAATCTCTTAACTAATTCTGTGGCTTTAAGTCAAGAGAGTCGTCTTGAGAGCGTCATTACGAATTATTATAATCGCCTGTACCTCCTTGAGTACGTTTGATTCTTTTCATCGCCATTTCTAAACTTAACTGCATCCGTTTAAAGGCTTTAGCTAAATTACCGATTTCATCATTAGACATCTGCTCAAATTCAACTTCCATGTGTCCCGTACTAACTTCTTCGGCTATGCGAGTCATGCGTTTGAGAGGAATGACAATTTGTCGATTCAAAAACAAATTGACTAACAGGATAGTAGTGATAAATATAGCTGATACAATCAAGATAATTAGTAAGGAAGACTGATTAGCTTTGTTGATGACATTCTTGGCAGGTACTGATATAATCTGAGCGCCGACAATTTCATTAAGCTTCCACCCAAATCCATTAGCAGCACCATAAAGACTAATCATGCTTTGAGGTGCAGCTTCAGGTACACTATGACAGACCAGACAGCTTTCTTCAGAAACTGCTAAGGGACGAGCAATATAAAAGATATCCCCGCCAGGAATTGAGCGAAATCCACTAACTTCTTTAAGGTCTGATTTATTTCTGAACTGTTCTACAATTTCCGTCTCAAAACCGTCAGCTTTATCCCGAAGATTTGTAGGATTGAGAGTTGCTTCTTTATAAAAGAAATCACGGTAGTCTGTTGTTTTCCGTAAAATTTCAAACACCTCTCGTGCTGAGTATCCAGGCACGGTTTGCGGCAAAAATTCAGTAGCCAATTTATCAACTAGCTCTGGATTCACTTGAGTACTGGTGTATTTACGAACAGAACTCATTGTTTGAATGAGCATCAGACCAGTTGAGCTAATATCTTGTTTAGCATTCTCCTTCAGTAGAGAAGAAAGAGCAAATCCACTCAAGCTCAGACCAAATGTCAAAATTACCAGTAGCAGAATTGTAAATTTTTGTTTCAAATTGAGATTCTTTAGCATAATTTTAGATTACCTACAAGTCAAATTATTATGAACAAATATGTCTAAAGTTACTGCTTACTCTAACACGAGCAATCAACTTTCATATTTTCGTGTAAAGGCATAGTTTAGGCAAAACTATGAGAGTATATCCAACTTTATACTATTAGTAATTATTGAGGTTAATGAAAATGTTATCTAAGTAACTAAGTTCCAAAAAGCTACAACAGCAATTCAAATGGAATTCCCAAAAATTCGTGTTGGCTGTTCTGATACCTTGCCAAAATAAATACCAGCAATTGTCAAATATTACTAATGGTGTGGAATGCAGGAAAGTCTTTATTCGGGGGACGCTACATTATTGAAAGCCAACTAGGTGAAGGCGGAATTGGCATTACTTATCTTGCCAGAAATCAACGAAATCAACTGCGAGTGATTAAAACTCTCAAAGAAGAAATCCTGAATCACCCCGCCTGGATACTCCACCGAAACAAGTTACGGCAAGACTTTCGTGATGAAGCAGTTCGGCTGGCTGTGTGCCACCATCCTCATATAGTACAAATAGAAACCATCTTTGATGAGGGGAATTTGCCCTGCATGGTGATGGATTACATCGAAGGGGAAGACTTAGCACAGCGTTTGAGGCGAATAGGGGTGCTATCAGAGGCAGAAGCATTACTGTACATCCGGCAAATTGGCGATGCTTTGACCCTAATCCATTCTAAAGGACTGTTGCATCGGGATCTCAAACCACGCAACATCATGATCCGCATTGATAAATTAGAAGCAGTGCTGATAGACTTTGGCATTGCTAGAGAATTTGTTCCTAATATGATCCAAAGGCATACAGTGTATCGTACTCCTGGTTTTGCCCCACCTGAACAGTATGAATCAGAAGCGCCACGAGGAGAATACATTGATATTTACGCCCTAGCTGCTACTTTGTATAATTTGCTTACCGCAGTTGTACCAACTAGTGCAGATGATAGGCGTCACAATATTAATTTAGAACCACCACAATATTTTAATCCCAACATCAGCAACAGGGTAAATCAGGCTATTATGTGCGGCATGGATCTGGAGTCAACGTACCGTCCCCAGTCTGTGCAGGAGTGGTTGGATTTATTGGGCCCTGAGACAGGGGAATATGTAACAAAAACATCATCTACTTTAGTGATAACCCCTAAGCTGCAACCACCTGTACCTGTTGTATTAGACCGACAGAACTGGCAATGTGTACAGACTCTCAAAGGTCATTCTAGTATGGTTCATGCGATCGCCATTAGCCCAGACGGGCAATTTATTGCTAGTGGCAGTAATGACAAGACCATCAAACTTTGGCAAGTAGGTACTGGCAAGCTAGTGCGTCAACTGGGTCGTTGGTCTTCTAATCATTCTAGTATGGTTCATTCTGTCGCCTTTAGCCCAATCTCTTCAAACCTTTCTTATCAAGGCGAGTCCGGCAAATCTGCGGGAGTTGCAGACCTGAACCGGGGAATCTTAGCTAGCGGCAGTTGGGATAATACAATCAAATTGTGGGATGTCAACACAGGTAAAGAAATTCGCACTCTCACTGGTCATGCTAATTGGGTGAATTCCGTTACTTTTAGTTCAGATGGCAAGTTTCTGGCTAGTGGCAGTGCTGACTGCACAATTAAACTGTGGCAGGTAAACACAGGCATAGAAATCCAAACTTTCACAGGTCATTGTGACCCAGTTTCGTCAGTCGCTTACTCTCCGAGAACACCTGCAACTAATAGCCAGGAGAGACAGCTAGTGGCTAGTGGCAGCAATGATTACACGATTAAACTCTGGCAAATATATACAGGCAGAAATATTTACACACTTACAGGCCATTCCTTCTTTGTCAACTGTATTGCCTTCAGTAAAAATGGGGAAATTATTGCTAGTGGTAGTGGTGACAACACGATTAAACTGTGGCATGTAAATACAGGCAGAGAAATTCGTACTCTTATTGGTCATTCTGATTCAGTTTGGTCAGTCGCCTTTAGTCAGGATGGACAATTTCTTGCTAGTGGCAGTTGGGATAAAACTATCAAACTGTGGCACATACACAGTGGTAGAGAAATCAGCACACTTACAGGGCATTCCAACTATGTTAGATGCGTTGCCTTCAGTCCCGATGGCCAAACCTTAGTTAGCGGTAGTGATGACGACACGATTAAAATTTGGCGAAGAGGATAGTAAATAATTCGTAATTTTTCTATAAATCTATAGATAGAACTGCGATCGCCCCAAATTTGTGACAATAATGACGGCAACCGTTATTTTTGAACAAGAATTAATATTTATGGGCTTTGGTATCGGTGATTTATTCTGGATTTTCCTCCTTCTGACTTCTTTGCAACCCCTTTGGCAAAAACGTCAAATAGAATATCGGCGCTTGCGTGCTTTACAACAATTCCAGCAGGAACGCAAAAGTCGGGTGATTTTACTAATTCACCGCCAAGAGTCCATTAGCTTTTTGGGAATTCCCATATCTCGCTACATTACTATCGAAGACTCAGAACAAATATTGCGAGCAATTCGCCTCACACCCCCAGATGTGCCTATTGACTTAATTTTACACACTCCTGGCGGTTTAGTTTTGGCTACTGAACAAATCGCCAGAGCGTTAATTCGCCACCAAGCAAAAGTCACAGTCTTTGTACCCCACTATGCCATGAGTGGCGGTACAATGCTTGCCCTCGCCTCTGATGAAATTATTATGGATGCTAACGCTGTTTTGGGGCCAGTTGATCCCCAATTGGGTAATTACCCCGCAGCCAGTATCCTAAAAGTGGTTGAAGATAAACCCATCAGTGAGATTGATGACCAAACTCTAATTATGGCCGACCTCTCACGCAAAGCAATACAGCAGGTACAGCGATTTGTGCGAACTTTGCTAAAAGACAGTATACCTAAACAAAAAGTTCTGCCAGAAAACATCGAACCGATTATCGAAGCCTTGACAACTGGGCGCGTCACCCACGACTATCCCATCACTATTGAAGAAGCAACAGAAATGGGACTGCCCGTAACCGTCGGACTGCCCCATTCTATTTATGACCTCATGGATCTGTTCCCACAGCCACAAGGAGGACGACCCAGCGTGCAGTACATTCCTATGCCTTACAATGACCCCCGTCCAATTCTACCTATACCCAAAGGCAGACCCTTAGAAGAACCAAATCAGATGACTTGAGGGGCTGGCTTTGGGGTAGGAGTTTTTTGTGGTGACTAGGGTGTAGTTGTTGGTGTAGTTGTTGGTGTCGCTGTCGGTGTCGCTGTTGGTGTAGTTGTTGGTGTCGCCGTTGGTGTAGTTGTTGGTGTCGCTGTCGGTGTCGCTGTTGGTGTAGTTGTTGGTGTCGCCGTTGGTGTCGCCGTTGGTTTAGCCGTTGGTTTAGCCGTTGGTTTAACCGTAGGTTTAGCCGTTGGTGTAGGTGATGGTTTAGTTGTCGGCTGGCTGAAGAGTGTCTTTGCTTCTTCATTCAGCTTTTGGCGGAGTGCTAAGTTAGCAATTCCAGTTTCTTGCAACTGATATTTCTTCTGATACTCCTTCACCACTTCTTCCGTGCGGGAACCATAAAAATGATCGCGCGGCAGGAGAGGATTTGGCTTCACCACTGCATTCAAATTTCTGTGCAGAATTTGAACGATATTAGCAGCAAAATCTTGGGTTTTTGGCCCTGCGATGCCATCAACTGGTTTTAGCTTATAACCAGTCTGAAATTCTCGAATTGCCTTTTTAGTTTCCTCGTCTGTCAAAGCAGTATTTGTTACCTTGACGTTATAACCTAATCCCCGTAATACCTCACGGAATTGCTGGGGCGTATAACTTTTTCGAGGGGCTGCAAAACCTGTGTCTGTAATTACCAAACTAGCAGTCATTAGGCAAGTAACAGCAAAGGTTGCGCTTGATTTTCCAAACCCACACCACATACTTAAAAACTCCTTTGGGTTAAATCAGCAGGATCATAAACGTTAACAGCTGCATTTTAAGTTTGTTTAATAACTTTTTTCACGATTATTTAATGAATTTTGAACAAATTGTGATTTTTTTTGTTAAATTTAACTAAAAATATAAAAAATAATTTGTGTCATCTATCAAAAGAAGTATCTTGTATTAGCAAAGATACAGCCGTTATCATTTGAAGCAAATATACCCTTTTATAGCAAGGGACTGGGGATGGTGGGGTCCCTCTGGGGATAAGGGGTAATGGGGACTGGGTGAAAAGTCTTTTGGTGTCTAAGTTTTATCATCTCTTGATGTCCTAACCACCAAGGCTTGTGCTATAACACTAAACTGCGGTAGTTAAGCACATCAGTGCATTGGTATCAATTTAAGGTGATAGCCAGTCTTTTGACTTGTGGTTGTGCCGAAATGAAGAGTATTTCCAGCCTATGGTTGGAAAAGAGGTTTTAAAGGGGTTTTGATTTGAGCTTAATGTTGAAACCTGGGGTGTACTCGACTAGAAATTGCTGTAACTGGTTAGAAAGGGCCAAAAATTAATAAATGAAATAATTTATGTTTTCAACACCTAAATAAGTATCATATATTACAGAAAATGAAAAATATAAAATCTTCTAAGCAGCGTAATCTTTGGTTTGAAAGTTTTATGGCAATTGCTGCCACCGTAAATTTAAGTTTAGTTTTGTTTGATTTAAGTTACGTACCTTGGCGGGATTTCTACTTGCGAAAACTTCCCCAAATTACTAAGATTTATGACCAAATCAAAGGTATTGAAAGTCATCGAGACACAGAAAACTATTTAAAAACAATAGACGCATTAAAAGAACAAGTTAGCCAAACAGGGTTACAGTCGCCTCAGGTAAATAGCAGACTAGAGGAAATCAGACGTCTGAGCAACGAGATGATTGACAGTAACCCGTTTGCGGGAGTGAATAAGAGTGGTACTCTGGAAAAAATCAAAAATCGGATGCGCGATCGCATCGGTAAAGAATCTGCAAAACAGTCCTTTACGACTTTTTGGAGTCAGCCGTACCTATCACAAAATGGCTGGGTTCAAGAAATTAATTTTTTCAACCAGAAAATCCGTCCTTTGATCGCCAGTAACTACTACCGCCAAATCGGGGAAAATGGCGATTTTATTGATAAATTCTGGATTATTGACTTACCCTTTGTGATTTTATTTGGTGTAGAATTGCTAGGGCGTACCTTCTTGCTCAGACGCCAACATCCTGGTTTAAGCTGGTTGGAAGCACTATTGTGGCGTTGGTACGATTTATTTTTACTGATACCATTTTGGCGGGGGTTACGAATCATACCTGTATTAATTCGCCTCGATCAAGCGCAGTTATTGAATCTGCATCCAGTACGAAAGCAAATTAATCAGGGGATTGTCGCCAATTTTGCCGAAGAACTCACAGAAATTGTAGTGGTGAGAGTGATTAATCAGGTTCAGGGTTCAATTCGGCGGGGTGAATTAACTAGCTGGCTCTCGCAACAAGAAAATTTACGTCCCTACATAGATATTAATAATGTGAATGAAGTGGAAGCGATCGCAGGTCTTTTGGTAAAAACAATTGTCTACCGAGTGCTACCCGATATTCAACCTGCGATCGTTGCCATTCTGCGCCACAACATCGAAACCGTCTTCCATCAAATCCCCGTCTACCGCAATCTCCAAAACCTCCCTGGTGTGGGACACGCTCAAACCCAGTTAAGCGAACAACTGGCGACTCAAATCACAACTAATCTTTATAAAACTTTAGTTAGCGCTGTTGAAGACCCTGTGGGCGCAAAACTCACCAGTCAATTGATACAAAGCTTCAGTGACGCTTTGAAATCTCAAATAAAGGAAAAACACGTACTTTCAGAAATTCAGAGTTTACTTTTTGACTTCTTAGAGGAAATCAAACTCAACTACGTCCAGCGTTTGTCCCAAGAAGACATAGACCAAATTATCGAGCAAACCAGGCAGTTAAGAACACAAGTATCAGTTCCTGCAGTAGTGAAAAGATGAGGAAGCAGGGGGAGCAAGGGGAGCAGGGGAGGCAGGGGTAGAAGAATTATTAAACCAATGCCCAATGCCCAATGCCCAATGATTATTAAATGCGCTAAACTCGAATTAGGCGAATCATAATTTGGTTCGTCACAAGACTTCTTGGAAGATATACCTATCGCAGGAAGTGGGTCGATGCCCACTTTTTTTTGTTGAATTCTCTCATGGTTCATCCTTTAGTTCCACAAATTATTGATTTGGCGACACCAGTGGCAGAAGAACTGGGATTGGAAGTGGTTGGCGTGGTTTTTCACACTAACCAAAGTCCACCAGTGTTGCGGGTAGACATTCGCAATCCTGAGCAAGACACTGGGTTGAACGATTGTGAGAAGATGAGCCGTGCTTTAGAAGCCTCCTTAGATGCTGCGGAAATCGTTCCAGATACATACGTCTTGGAAGTGTCTAGTCCTGGTATTTCGCGCCAACTGGTAACAGATAGGGAATTTATTTCCTTTAAAGGATTTCCTGTCATAATCTCCACTTCGCCACCCTACGACGGACAACAAGAATGGATTGGTCAGTTGATTCGTCGGGATGAGACAGCACTTTACTTAAATCAAAAAGGTCGTGTAGTCGAAATTCCCCGCTCCCTAATAAGTAAGGTGCAGTTAGAGGAGCGCCGATAAACAAGTTACTAAGGCTAGAGGCTAGGGACTAGGGATTGGAGGAGCAGAGGAGCAGAGGAGCAGAGGAGCAAGGGTAACAAGGTGACAAGGTGACAAGAACGTGAGAACTTGCAACAAGTTTTTCCCCTTGTCCCCAATTCTCCTTGTCCCCTTGTTCTCTTCCCAATGCCCAATGTCCCATGCCCAATGCCCAATGCCCAGTCTCTAGTTCCTAATTTTTAAAGGAGATTGCTTATGTCAATGGTTACTTTACCTGGATTAAAGGAATTAATTGAAAGTATAAGTCGCGAACGGAATTTACCCCGGCTTGCAGTTCAATCAGCAATTAGAGAAGCACTACTAAAAGGCTATGAACGTTATCGCCGCGCCCAAAATTTAGAGCGCAAACAGTTTGACGAAGATTATTTTGAAAATTTTGAAGTAGAACTTGATATTGAAGGAGAAGGATTTCGCGTTCTTTCCACCAAAACTATTGTTGAAGAAGTAGATAACACAGACCACCAAATTTCCCTAGACGAAGTTCAACAAGTCGCTCCCGAAGCGCAGTTAGGGGACTCTGTGGTACTGGATGTTACCCCCGACCAAGGAGAATTTGGTCGGATGGCGGCGATGCAAACTAAGCAAGTATTGGCGCAAAAATTACGGGATCAACAGCGCCAGATGGTGCAAGAAGAGTTCCAAGATTTAGAAGGAACTGTTCTCCAAGCAAGAGTCTTGCGGTTTGAGCGGCAATCAGTGGTTCTAGCAGTTAGCAGCGGCTTTGGTCAGCCAGAAGTAGAAGCCGAATTACCGAAGCGGGAACAGTTGCCCAACGATAATTATCGGGCAAATGCCACCTTCAAGGTATATTTGAAAAAAGTCTCCCAAGGTCAGCAACGAGGGCCACAGTTGCTTGTGTCTCGTGCTGATGCTGGTTTGGTAGTTTATCTTTTCGCCAACGAAGTCCCAGAAATCGAAGATGAAGTGGTACGGATTGTTGCCGTAGCTAGGGAGGCAAACCCCCCTTCCCGTTATGTCGGCCCCCGGACTAAAATAGCAGTAGATACTCTTGATCGCGATGTAGACCCAGTAGGTGCTTGTATTGGAGCGAGGGGATCGCGAATTCAAGTGGTAGTCAACGAATTACGCGGTGAAAAAATAGATGTAATTCGCTGGTCGCCAGACCCAGCAACATACATTGCTAACGCCTTAAGTCCAGCACGGGTAGATGAAGTACGCCTGATGGACCCAGAATCGCGGCAAACTCACGTACTTGTAGCTGAAGATCAATTGAGTTTGGCCATTGGGAAAGAAGGACAAAATGTCCGTTTGGCAGCCCGTCTAACTGGTTGGAAAATAGACATTAAAGACAAAGCTAAGTATGACTATGCGGCAGAGGATACCAAATTTGCAGCCGTCAGAACAAAATATCAATCAGAGGAATCAGAAGAAGACGACCTGGACTTTGAAGAAGAATTCGAGGATGAAAATCAGAACGAATTAGAAGAGGAAGATAGTTTTGACAATAACGATGATGAATAATTGATTAATTTTGTAAAGTTTTGATACTGTAAGATTGTAGTCTCAGTCTCAAGGATTATTTTCTCAAAAGCTACTTGGTATAAGTAAAAAATACTAATAATAAACTTCTTTTGACATCCCAAATCCTGGACTGAGATCGCAAAGAACCGATGAAACCAAATTATCGGCGCTGTATTAGTTGCCGTAAAGTAGGCTCAAAAGATGAGTTTTGGCGGATTGTCCGCGTCTTTCCATCGGGAAAGGTACAATTGGATCAGGGCATGGGGCGTTCTGCCTATATTTGTCCAGAAACGAGTTGCTTACAAGCGGCTCAAAAAAAAAATCGACTAGGGCGATCGCTACATGCATCAGTGCCAGAAACACTGTACCAAAGCTTGTCGCAACGTCTAGCCCGCAGTAATACCCAAAACCCAATTTAGTTGGAACAACTTTATGACGTAATCATTAGAGGAATTGTGTCGAAAGCCGAAGTCGCGCTTTCATCACACTCCCTATTGATCGTTAAGGTTAGTGCCAAAATAGTAAATGGGTGTAAAAGGCATTCGGCTCTCCTATAACGAGGGGCGAGGCAACATTCCCAGAACAAGATGTAATCGATTGTGTTGTGGAAGACTCAGAATCAACAAAACAAGAAACTACAAAATGGCAACCTGGTAGCGCTCAGGCGCAGTTCGGCGTCAAGGGTTCCTATAAAAATCTTTTATTTAAGAAATTTTTATGGGTATCCCTCAACCATCATTCCTGGTGGGGATGCCATTATTAAACCGAAACATCTCTCTTTCCTGATTGGAGGCACCGGCAAAAACTGAACGGCAGTCTAAAAACAGTAATCCAAGGATGGAGATGTCGCACTCCCAGGCAACCATCCGCTAAAACTGTAAATTAAAGGGGAAGAGTGGATGAACAACGGCAAAGTTAGAATCTATGAATTATCAAAGGAATTGAATTTGGATAACAAAGAGCTATTAGCAATTTGCGACCAGCTCAACATCGCGGTCAAAAGCCATAGCAGCACGATTTCAGAATCCGAGGCAGAACAGATTCGCACTGCTGCCGAAAAACTCGCAGCGACAAATGGGACGCCTAAAAAAGAACCAGGTACAACCAGCCATAAATCAAATTCACCACCAAACGGCGGACGTAACCGACCTGCTGCACCCCACAAACAGCAAATTTTGGAAATACGCAAACCCAAAATATTGAGAAATACTACTCCCAACGCCCCAGAGGCGTCAGTTGCTAACAATACCCAAGCTGCCTTGTCTGAAGCTAATTCTCCCTCTCCGCCACGGCCTTTCGCGACACCAGTCTCACCCCAAAAACCGGCAGCACCAACTCGACCTGTGCCCCGGACTCAATCTGAGACTCAAGGGCAACCTTTGATCGCTGACTTGGAACAAACGCCTAATCAAAATCCGGCACCGGAAAAAATAGCATCCCAAAAACCGGAAAAAATAGTTTCACCCAGACCGAAATCGGAAAAACCGAGCAAACCACAACTAGTTTCTCCTCCAGCCAGACCTGGGGCAGAAGAAGCCCAGGTGGGAGATGAGCCACCAGTATCTCAGGCAGATAAACCGATCCTGAAACGCGACCAACGGCAACGACCCACAGAAGGCGATCGCGAGCAAATTAAGCCAAGAGTTGCTAAACTGCCAACAGACCAGTCTCCATCATCTGCGCCACAAAGAACAAGTCGTCCCACCCCTGCACCCAGCAGACCAGAGCAGAGAGGCAATAGACCATCTGCACCATCACAACTGGGAGAGGGACAAAGACCCAGACCAGCACGTCCAGGTGAAGCAGTAGCAGCCGCAATGCCGATCGCTACTCCCCCCAGACAGATATCAGGTATAGCGGGCAAATCTCAAGGATTAGGTGATGAACCAGTCACACCGGATCTCCTCGATTTGAAACGCCCAAGTCCGCCTCGACCGACCAAAGGCGGCAAAAAGTGGGTAGAAGAGGAAATAATTGACGAGGTTAAAGAGAAGGCAAAAGCTGGCGTCAAAGGCAAGCGAATCAAACCCATACTTGATGATGAGTTTGAAGAAGATTTGCTCGATGATGACGATATCGACTCACCAGCCACAGTCCAAGTCAGCCTTTCTATCGCTCGTCCTCCCAAACCGAAAGCAACTCGACCTGTACAGATGCCAGGTGCAACCCTTGCTAGCGCCCCAACAGCAAGAGCCAGAAAGTCTGGTTCCAGGTCTGGTTCCAAGTCTGGTTCTGGGCGCGACCATCACCAAAACCGTCGCCAAGAAGCCGATACAAAGCGCGATCGCCCCGAAAAAGTGGCGATCACAGGGCCGTTGACTGTGCAAGAACTAGCTGACGTTTTAGCTGTTCCCGATACAGAGATTGTGAAAATCCTGTTCCTCAAAGGCATGGCGGTGAGTATTACCCAAAATCTGGATATTCCCACAATTACCCTGGTAGGAAAAGAACTAGAAATAGAAGTCGAAACCGCCGAGCGAGAAGCAGAAGCTCGGAAAGTTACGGAAATGGTCGGCGCAGAAGACCTAGAATATCTCCACCGCCGTCCACCAGTCGTAACAATTATGGGTCACGTAGACCACGGTAAAACAACCCTGCTCGACTCAATCCGCAAAACCAAAGTGGCTGCTGGCGAAGCTGGCGGGATCACTCAACACATTGGTGCATACCATGTGGATGTGGAACATGAAGGCAAACCACAGCAAATAGTCTTCCTGGATACTCCTGGTCACGAAGCCTTTACAGCTATGCGGGCACGAGGAGCGCGGGTAACAGACATTGCCGTCTTAGTAGTGGCTGCTGATGATGGTGTCCGTCCTCAAACCATTGAAGCCATTAGCCACGCCCAAGCCGCGGGAGTGCCAATTGTTGTTGCAATCAACAAAATTGACAAAGAAGGGGCACAGCCAGAGCGGGTTAAACAAGAACTGACCCAGTATGGTCTGACATCAGAAGACTGGGGCGGTGAGACAATCATGGTTCCCGTGAGTGCCATTAGAGGTGAAAATCTGGATACACTCTTAGAGATGATTCTCTTAGTAGCAGAGGTTGCAGAACTATCTGCCAACCCAGATCGCACCGCCAAAGGAACTGTGATTGAAGCACATCTGGATAAAGCCAAGGGAGCAGTTGCTACCCTGCTAATTCAGAATGGCACCTTGCATGTGGGAGATATCTTGGTAGCTGGCTCGGCCTTCGGTAAAGTCCGGGCAATGGTGGATGACAGAGGTAAGAGAGTAGACATTGCTTCTCCTTCCTTTGCTGTCGAGGTACTAGGTTTAAGTGATGTGCCAGCAGCCGGCGACGAGTTCGAGGTCTTCCAGAACGAAAAAGAAGCCAGAGCACTCGCTAGCGATCGCGCAGATAGACAACGCTTATCCCGTCTATTACAAGGACGTGTTACCCTTACAACCCTGTCGGCTCAAGCACAAGAAGGTGAGTTGAAAGAACTCAACTTGATCTTGAAAGGAGACGTACAAGGTTCAGTAGAAGCGATCGTGGGAGCGCTCAAGCAAATCCCCCAAAACGAAGTCCAAATTCGGATGTTGTTAGCTACGGCTGGGGAAATCACTGAGACAGACATCGATTTAGCTGCTGCCAGTAACGCTGTAATTATCGGTTTCAACACCACCTTTGCTAGTGGCGCTAGACAAGCCGCCGATGAAGCGGGTGTCGATGTCCGGGAATATAACGTGATCTACAAACTCCTAGAAGATATCCAAGATGCCTTGGAAGGTCTTTTGGAACCAGAGTTGGTGGAGGAACCTTTGGGTCAAACCGAAGTCCGTGCCGTCTTCCCAGTCGGTCGTGGTGCGGTTGCCGGCTGCTACGTTCAATCTGGCAAGCTAGTTCGCAACTGCAAAGTCAGAGTGCGACGTGGCGGTAAGGTGATCTATGAAGGCGTCCTTGACTCCCTAAAACGGATGAAAGAAGATGCTCGTGAGGTCAACGCTGGCTATGAATGCGGTGTCGGCATGGATAAATTCAATGATTGGGTTGAAGGTGACATCATCGAAGCCTATCAGATGGTTACAAAGCGGCGCACTCTCACCTTAACAAGGTAGTGTTGAGGGTAAAATGGTTAGAAGTTAGGAGTGATAAATTAGGAGTTAGGAGTTAAAGACTGCTAATTCTTAACTCCTAACTCTTAACTCATAACTTTTTATATATGCATTCATTTCGCTCTGAACCTATTTTGTGGATTCACGTCGCTGGATTGGCGACATTGCCTGTTTTTTTTGTACTCTGCTTATTGTTCCTGTCTGTCGGGGAGCCGTTTTTACCAGTCTGGATGGAGCTATTTTTAGTTGCTGCCATTGGTATTCTCCCCCTGCTATGGATGCAGTTACGTCGCCCTTTTTATACATTTGCTCTTTTAGGAATAGCCCTAAAGCCCGAAAATCTCACTGAGCGGCAGCGAAAAATTCTCTGTTTAATTAATACAAAATTAAATCGTATTCTGGCATTGGTGGCAGCAGTATTGTCGGTTTGGATACTGTGGTATCTTTACCAAATTGCCCCATTAGTAGCAAATTCAGCGAAATTTCTCCCACAATGGCGCAGTCTTGCATTAGTACTTGCGGGATTAGCCTTTTTGGGCGGCAATCTTTTTTTACAAATACCTGTGAGTGTAATACGAGTTTTGGTGATTAATGAGACAGAATTCGCTGGCATCGAGCCATTATCTTTAGAAAAGATTAAGCAAGATTTCACCATTTTAGGAGTGCGGGTTAATCAAATTGTGCCCCGGTTGTTGCAATCTTTGTTTAGGATTAATACAGATTCGTAGTAGCCCTCAAAGTATATTATTTCACTTGAAAGGGCTAGAAAGAATACCAAGGGGAGCAGAGGGAGATGGGGGAGATGAGGGAGATGGGGGAGATGAGGGAGATGAGGGGAAGGAATTTGCAGTAAGCCTTTCGCCTTTGCCCCTATGCCCCATACCCAATGGCCAATTACCGTTGAAGTTAAAATAAAGGAATAAAGAACTATGGCTCAAATTCCAGCTTCTAGCGATCGCCAATTTTCTGCCGATACTGAAATATGGTATAGCCTCAAATGTGCGATCTCCAATAGTTCAGGTTTTCAACGTTGGCAACTAGAACGCGATGCTCAATTGCATGGGATTCGTTTGGAACAGCAGGTACAGCGGTATTTACGAGAAACTTTAGAAACTTTAGCTTACTAAACACCTAATAAATCTTGTAGGTTTGTTTGCAAGTGGCGGAGTTGACGGTATGCACCCTGCAAGCGATCGCCATCAACTTCCACTTCATTGGTGGGATAATTCTTAATAATTTCAATCAGCGACACTTGGCCGTCTTGATTCGCAGAAAGTACCAAAGCGGCTCGTAAAGCTTGCCGATTTGCTCTTTGAGACGGTGTAGAAATAACTTGACTAATTTAATCCAAAATAATATTACCAATCTGGCTATTCAGTACTTTATCTAAAAATACAGGGTTTACCTTCACAGGCTTTGTTAAATATTGACGAATGGCTTTGGGGTCTTGTCGCGCCAAAGCTAAATTAACTTTTAGTGAACCTGAGAGTTTACCTGTTTGGGAAAAGCTAGATAGTTCCTCTACAGAAAGTGATTCACGGAAGACACCATACTTCAGCACTACTCGTTCTGCTGCAAAGGCAGGAGTGGACAAAAACAGAAGACAGATAATGCTTACTAAAACTAAGACGCGACACAGCCCTAAAAGATTAAAATGCATTTCTCCCGATTTCCAATAGGTTTGCTTTTTTTGTGATCATATTCCAGCAGAATTAATTGCAGCATCTCGCTTTAGGGAATACTAAAAATCGCCTCATCCCCATAGTGCCCCTAAGAAAATTTTCTGAATAACAGAATATAACTAATGTATAAGTTCTGTGACCTATCTAGGGAATTTAGCTGAATCAGTGCTAATCATCCAGTATAGTTTTGCATGGGTTTTAGAGCAGCTACAACGCTGTTATCTTTAACCTTGTTCGACATACCGTAATTCAGCACATTACAGACTCAAAAAATGAAATATCGGGGTTCTTACATTTCTCTAGCGAAAAATTTTCGCCTTCTTTCCAGCAGTCATCTCAGATACACTTTGCGTTTGGGAGCCGGACTAACGGCAATCTTTGTTGTTTCTAGTGGGTCAATACTACTACCTAATGAGGTTAATGCTGATACCACTCATCCAGAAAATATCGCCCCAACTCTTACAGCGCAAGCCCCTGCAACTGCCGCAGCGATTTACGTTAATCCAGCAACTGGTGCAGATAGGGCTGGTGCTGGTGCAACCTCGGCAGCACCCTACAAAAGCATCAGTTTCGCTCTCAGTCAAGCCCAAGCAGGTGCAGTTATTCAATTAGCACCTGGTAACTATAACCAAGAAAGTGGCGAAACCTTCCCACTTTTACTTAAACCAGGGGTGACGCTGCGAGGTGATGAAGCTACTAAAGGTCAGGCAATATTGATTACAGGTGGAGGCTTCTACACTAGTCGCACCTTTGCCAGACAAGACATTACCATCCTTGCCGAGCAAGATACCACCATCACTGGTGTCACCGTCACCAACCCAAATAGCCGGGGTACGGCTGTGTGGGTGGAGTCAACTAATCCGATTATCAAAAACAGTACTTTTACTAACAGTGTCAGAGAAGGTGTTTTTGTCACGGGTACAGGTAATCCCAAAATTGAAAGTAACCTCTTTGTGCAAAACAAAGGCAATGGGATTTCAGTTGCTAGAGCTGCTCAAGGAGAAATTCGGAGTAACTTATTTCAGGATACTGGTTTTGGTCTTGCGATCGGTGGGACTTCCACACCTCTAGTTGTAGAAAACCAAATTATCGAAAACCAAGACGGTCTTTTTATCTCAGAGTCAGCCAAGCCCGTATTGCGTAAGAATGTCATTCAAAATAATAAGCGGGATGGTGTAGTAGCGACTGTCAACGCTCTACCCGATCTTGGCACCAATGAAAATCCTGGTGGAAATCTTATTCGCAATAACACTCGTTATGATGTGAACAACGCCACTAAAACCGGTCAAATCCTTGCTGTTGGCAACGATATCGATCAGAAAAAGATTTTCGGCTCAGTAAATTTCGTTGCTGCAACTGTTGACGTACCGCCTGGAGGGCCTGTTGCCTTTAAAGATGTACCTGCAAATTACTGGGCAAAAATCTACATCGAAGCTTTAGCTTCCCAAAACATTATTGCGGGCTTTCCTGATGGCAGCTTTAAACCCAATGAACCTGTAACCCGCGCTCAATTCGCCACTATTGTCACTAAAGCCCTAACGCCACCAGCTAAACGCGCAGCCATTAAGTTTAAGGATGTAGCAAGCAATTTCTGGGCTTACGCTGCCATTCAATCTGCTTACCAGAGTCAATTTGTTTCTGGCTATCCCGATGGGACTTTTAAGCCACAGCAGCAAATTCCGAGAGTGCAGGCGTTAGTTTCTTTAGCTAATGGTTTGGGCTTAACTGCAAATAATCAAAATGTCCTTTCTTTTTACACTGATGCTGCTCAGATTCCTAATTATGCGATCGCTCCTGTTGCCGCCGCAACTGCAAAGCAACTAGTAATCAACTATCCCACAGCCAAGCAACTCAATCCTAATCGTGAAGCGACTAGAGCCGAAGTTGCTGCCTTTGTTTATCAGGCACTCGTCAATGCTGGACGTGCCCAACCAATTCCTTCATCTTATTTGGTAACAGTTCAGTAAATGTCTAGTTAGCAAATTGGAAACGCCAGACTAACAAATTATCAGTCTGGCGCTTCCAATATAGTGGTTTTTTAATTTTAGCTCCCTTCAGGAATTAAGATTTTTACCCGAATTGGGGCGTTGTTGCCGACGCTGCTCCCAACGCCAGAGGAAAACCATTAAGGCAACGATTCCTACTTGGAGAGCTAAACTAGGCAAAGCACTCTCAACATTGCGTCCGGCAAGCACTTGGAAGAAAAAGACGAATGCACCAAGTAAGCCAGAAACACCGAAAGCAATGTAGAAAAATTGTCGAAAGCCGCGATAAGGAGCGGCTATTTCTGCTTTCAGGCTGGCATACTGTTCAGGATTGAGGCGATTTTTGGGATTTTGATTTACCATGATTAAATCATGTTATAGTCTAGGATTGTGTACGCCGATGTGGCTCAGTGGTAGAGCAGCTGATTCGTAATCAGCAGGCCGTGGGTTCAAATCCCATCATCGGCTTTGATGAAAGTATTCTTCAATAGTCTAGTTTGACATAAGTTGTACAGAGACTAATTATATGTCGTCGGTGACACATTACTGACTGGGGTATTGTTATCGGTCGATTTTATAGCAATGGTTGCGATCGCTACTGCTGGAGTTGGTGTTACCTGATTTGGTTGAGCAAAAACAGTCCCAGTGCGGCTTGGACATTTGCCGATGTTGCTTGGGAAAAGGATTTAGAACCTTCAATGTGGTGTTAAAGCAACAAAACCAAGACTGCTGTAAAGTAAGTAGCGATGCCTGGGTTGGGCTACGCCAACGCATCTTTTTGAAAATCAAGCGGATCGCAGGCGCAGGTTATTGGCAGAGGGCGATCGCTTAATTTTCTCAATTAGACTGAGATAGATTGATTAAATAAGTCACTAAATCACTCTGACTGTTTACTGTTGACAGATTTAACACCCCTCCTCCCATTTTCAAGTCAGGTGGATTATTGCAGCAAAGGAGTTGTGCCATTACCGTTAGTTGACGCATTGGCAATTGCAGCTTGAGTAGGTTGAGTAGTAAGAACCGCTACAAGTGGAGTAACTTTTGAAATAGATTGTTTATTTCGTTTGCGATTAGAGCCGCCAGCCTTGGAATACTCTATACTGTTTCTGCCGTAGACAGTTGCAACTCCACTTAGCATTCGTTCAGACATTTCACAGAGAGCTTTATCCATCTGGGTTACTGTTTTACGCGATTCTTCCAGATTGGACACCAGCGTATTATTAGCTTCTACCATCGCACGGGTAGTGTTGATTAAGTGGTTGTAGGCTTCAATGGTTAACCCATGTCCCAAATCCAGATTTTCATCAATAGATTTAAGCAAGGCGAGACGAAGTTGGGCTTTGTCAACAGCAGCAGAACCACGAGTTTTTAAAGACATAACACATCCTTTTTTAATAATTCCTTTTTCAACATAGTGGAGTATCCTTTTGCCTGAGATGGGTAGTTTTGTGGATTTATTTCATTAAAAATTCAACAAAATAATTACGAGGTTGCCTGTGTTTTTACTCATTTTTCATATCGATTTGTTGTTTGAAAATAAGTGCAATCAGCAACAGTAATCACAAAATCAATAAATGCATACCCCGAAATAACAAATGAGTACCCCGAAATAACAAATGAGTACTCCGAAATAACAAATGAGTACTCCGAAATAACAAATGCACACTCTGAAATAACAAATGCACACTCCGAAATAACAAATGCACACTCCGAAATAACAAATGCGTACCCCGAAATAACAAATGCGTACCCCGAAATAACAAATGAGTACTCCGAAATAACAAATGAGTACTCCGAAATAACAAATGCGTACTCCGAAATAACAAATGCGTACCCCGAAATAACAAATGAGTACTCCGAAATAACAAATG
>NZ_JAVRBM010000049.1:0-49215 GCF_034531255.1 Nostoc sp. ChiQUE01b
TTTTATTCTTCTACCACTTTTTTATGCCGTATTTATATTTCGGATAGGTCTAATGACTCGCTAACGCTGCGCTATCGAAATAAATCTTTTTTTGTTTTTCCATACCGCATGTTGGGGCTTCAGACCTTTTGTGCTGAGTGCGATTATTACTTTTTTTACTCTAAGCCGAGTTACTCAGCACTGTTTCGGTCACTTTCTGAGAGCCACCTTTATAGAGCGCTTTGGGCGCGGCTCTCACAACGTAACTTCAACCAATTTTGATGTTGAAACTGTTGATTCATCAAATAAGGAAACACACATGTCCTCAATTCATCACTCAATTCCAAACAGCGAGATTTGTCAGAAAGCAACTCAACTGGTTGCAGAAGTGTCACCCACTTTTTTGTGTAACCACTGTATTCGCACATTTCTCTTTGGCGATTTGCTTGGTCAACGGGATGGACTGAAGTGCGATCGCGAACTGCTGTATCTCGGTGCGGTGCTGCACGACTTGGGACTAAGCGATCGCTTTGATGGGGAACAGCGATTTGAAGTGGATGGTGCAGACGCAGCACAGGCTTTTGTTCTGGAGCATGGACTATCAGACGAAAAGGCAGAAATCGTTTGGGACGCGGTCGCCCTTCACACATCCCTTGGAATTGCTTCGCGCAAACAGCCCGAAATTGCTTTGGTGCATCTGGGAGCAAGTGCAGACGTGTTAGGCATCCGAATGGCTGACATTTTACCAGAAACAGTCGAGCAAGTGCTGGATGCGTATCCTCGATTCGGCTTTAATGCAGCAATGACTGAATTGTTAGTATCACAAGTCAAACGTAAGCCGCATACCACCGCTTTTACCTGGCTAGCAGAAGTGGGACGAAGTTGCGTTCATGGCTTTGTTTCATCAAGTTGGAATCAAATGCTCGATCGCAGTCCGTTTGCTGAGTGATGGGGCGATTGCTTTCAAATTACTATTCAAGCCTTGTACACCATGTATTTGACTTGAGAACTGACCGTGAAAATTCAGGCAGCTGTTGGCTGCCTCTAACTCCCCCCTCGTAATGATTATCATTTCCATACAAAGTGAAATTTATTTTTCTGAAAGCCTTATGTAGTTTGAGTTTTTGTGTATTTCACCCTGATTCAGGCTCGTCAATATTTAGATGCGTTTGCGCTGTACAAGACGCTGCGCGTTCGCGTAGCGTCCCGTAGGGAAGGAAAGGCGTTCTTCTCTAACGAGACGCTACGCGTTGGCGGAGCCTCTCGCAGAGAAGGCGTTCTTGGCGTCAACTCTACAAGACGCTACGCATTGGTGGAAGCCTCTCCAAGAGTTGGTGGTTCGACAAATTAAGCTTTTGGGCGATTTTTGCGTAAGTCCTAAAATATAAAACCGAAAAGTTTTGCAACTGACAAATTATATTTTTGATTTAGAGATGACTGTGATTCCTTTATGTGGTCTGAAGTTCTAAAAATGGGTAGTCGGTGTATCCTGTGGCGTCAGGGGCATAAAATGTTTTTGGATCTGGGGTGTTCAAATGTGCGTTAAGTTCTAAGCGTTTTGGTAAGTCAGGATTAGCAAGATATAACTTGCCAAAAGAAACTAAATCTGCATTACCACTAGTAAGAATACTATCTCCTGTGGGGCGATCATAGCCACCATTGGTAATCAAAGTACCTTGGAATACTTGGCGGAAGTAGGGTGTAACAGGGTTCATGACTTCGCGGGTTGCTAAATCGACTTCGTTCGGTTCCATCAGGTGAAGATAGGCAAGTCCAAAGGTGTTAAGAGCATTGATCGCATAACCAAAAGTTTCTTGAGGGTTGGAATCATTCATTCCATAAAAAGTGTTACTTGGCGAAAGTTTGATCCCAACCCGGTTTGCACCCCAAACGCTAGCGACTGCTTCCACAACTTCTAAGAGGAATCGGCTACGCTTTTCTATGGAGCCGCCATACTCATCTGTACGCTGGTTCGAGCCATCTTGGAGGAATTGGTCGATTAAATAGCCAAATGCACCGTGAAGTTCAATCCCATCAAAACCAGCCGCCAAGGCATTTTCGGCACCTTTGCAAAATTGTTCAACAATCTCGGAAATTTCTGGGGTTTCTAAAGCGCGGGGAGTTTCCAAAGATACTTTACCTATAGGTGTGTGGAGTGAGCCAATCCCAGCGATCGCACTAGGAGCAACTGGCAACTCTCCACCAAGTAAAGCCGAGTGAGAAACTCTCCCAGAATGCCAAAGTTGCAAAAAAATTCTCCCCCCTTGTTCGTGTACTGCATTAGTTGTCAACCGCCATCCTGCCACTTGTTCTTCTGAGTAAATTCCTGGACAGTTAATGTATCCTAAACTCAGAGGTGAAACCATTGTACATTCAGTAACGATCAGCCCCGCACTAGCGCGTTGGGTGTAGTAAGTTGCCATTAGCGAGTTAGGGATGCTTGCAATTGCCCGCAAACGCGTCATCGGTGCCATTACAATCCGGTTTGGTAGGGTGTAAGGGCCAAGCTGAACTGGTGTGAAAAGATTGATATTGGAATTCATGACTTAAATTTCTATTACGGCATTGCACATTACTGGCTGAGGTTTTGAAACGGGGAATATTGCTTTCATCAGGAGAGCTTTTTCTCACGCGATTCCACCGTTGACACGAATATTTTGCCCAGTGATCCACCTAGCTTCATCGCTAGCGAGAAACGCTACTACATCGGCGATTTCTTGCACATCTCCGAGTTTATTAAAAGCAGCCATTTGGGCTAAACGATCTATCTGTTCTTGTGTTTTACCTTCTCGGAATAGTTCTGTATCGGTGGGGCCAGGAGAAATAACATTAACTGCGATCGCTTTTGCACCCAATTCTTTAGCTAGTACCCGCGTAATTTGTTCAACAGCACCCTTGGTTCCTACATAGGCACTATAAGTTGGCAGCATCATCACCGTAGTTGAAGAAGAAAAGTTGATAATCCGTCCGCCTTCTGATATATGTTGCGCGGCTTGTTGACAAGCAAAATAAGTGCCTTTGACATTAATGGCAAAAATCGCGTCGAAATCTTCTTCTGTCACCTCAGTAATTGGTTTATAAAAGGCGATTCCGGCATTATTGACCAAAATATCGATTTTACCAAAGCGTTCAAGTGTTTGCTCAAATAACCTTTGGATGTCGGGCACTTTGCTAATATCAGCTTGAATAGCAACTGCCTCTACTCCCAACTTTTCAATTTCTGCAACAACTTCTTGTGCTTTGCCTGCATTACCTGCATAGTTGACGACAATAGATGCGCCGTTACCAGCTAATTTTAGTGCGATCGCTCGTCCAATTCCCCGCGATGCACCAGTAATAATTGCAACTTTTCCGGCTATTGATGCCATAGATTAATTGAGTTATTTTGGTTAACTAAAGTGATTATCTGCTCTTACAGTAGTATTCCAAGGTTAAATTTAGCGATCGCTGCTAAAACTCTCGACTTCATTCCAGCCGAAATCCCGCCAGCGAATTTAAGTAACTCTCAGGCGGGAGAAATGAAAATATAGCAACCGCCAAGGCAGTTAGGACATTGGTGATTGCTCAAAACCTTGAAATTACTGGGTTTTTACTCAGCACGGGCTAAACGCCCCGCTTCCGCTAACAGCACTTTGCTATACTTTGCAAAAGGTGAGGATACGTGGCCTCTTGGCGGCATTTTCACAGCAGATTAAGATTTGCTACGGCTTGGCGAATATTGTTGAATATGTTGAGCTAAATTGACTTTCTGAGTGTTCTTTGAGCTAAACGCGATGCCTAAGACAGTAAACTACGCCCTACCGAACCTGACAGAATTTAAGTGCTGATCACACAGGTATTGTCTTGACCGAGACAATGCAAGGATTTTAGATTTTGGATTTTGGATTAAATCTAAATCTAGAATCCAAAAAACGGTTTCAAGCCTCTCTGTTTACGGAGAAAAAAACAAAACTTTTCAATATTTAAGCATCTTCTTTATAAGGAAAGGTTAATCCAAAGACGCTCTCTACAAGACGCTACGCGTAGCTTGCAACTCTTACAGAGTACGCGGACTCGTTGGTGCAGCCTCTCCTTGAGAAGGAGCTTCTCTACGAGACGCTGTTTGCGAACGCTATCGTAAATCCAAAATCTAAAATTGAGTGACCATAGTCTACAAACATCTTTTATAAATTGTCTGTCTTCGTTAACCAAAAGCTCATCTGGTCGATCAAATCTGCATAGATTAAATTATCTAAAGAAGGGGTTTTCTTGACCTTCTCCTTGAATCAAAAACTGCGGACATGTTGGCTCAGATAAGCGTGTTCCATTAAATGTATAAGTAGTGCCGTTGGAATTGATAGCATTACCACTTATCCTCCGAGCTGGAACCAAGTCTCCTCTTACTTCACCGCTAAGTGCGATACTTTCTTCTAAAGTTGGATTTGTGACTGCTTGCCAATTTCTCTGAGCCTGACCTAGATTTGTGCGGCTATAAGTAGCGTCTAGCCCAACAAAGCGTAGGCTGCTACCATCGGCGTTAAATTCAAAACAAGCAGTAAAATTATCTCCCTGACTTGACTTAAGATTGACATTATAACTTTTGCCCTCCACTCCAGCTTGTACTGGCGCAGCCAACAACATTATCTGTCCAAGTAAACAAGTTAAAACTAAACCACATTTAGATTGGATGATTTTCCCTGACATAATAATTGTTTACCTTTGTTATGTAATCAAGTCAATTGCTTACTTTTACTCATTGGTGACAGGGTAAAGTCATTAACCATTTGTCAATAAGTAATCGTGATTAAATTTAGTAAAAATCGAGGTTGCAAACGTAAATTTCCAGCCTGTGATGTCTTTGCATAGCGTCTCATTGACAAGACTAGCTACGCCTACGAATATTTAAAAGTATCGTTCATCCTTGCCTTAAAATTTAGTATAAAGCTTAATTAGATACTCAATAGCATAGATAATTTCTAGCGTAATCACTATTCACAAAACGAGTTATATCTTAAAATGTTACGAATACTTTCTTTTTAGGAGAAATGAATGGAAGTGAATTCAGCGTGTATTGCATGCATAGACACGTAGAGACTACTTTACAAGTTCTCCAACAAAGAGCGATCGCTATAGTTAACGCTTTTGGGTGAAGATTAGTAGGAGACAAGATTAAGATTTCTCTCCTGCTCCTCCTTATCTACTCCCCTTTAATTAAAATTCTGGAACGATCGCAACACCATCCCTAAGATTAAGCAACCCTGAAATAATAACTTTATCTTCTGGCTGTAATCCTTCAATAACTTGGTAATTATTACCTTTAATCTCGCCTAGCTTCACTCGCCTTTGCCGAGCTACTTGTTGGGATACACCTTGAGGAGATGTCTCTGTTTCAACTACATAAACAAAAGTGTCCCCGCCTACACGAGTCATTGCTGTTGTGGGAATTAAAACTCCGGGGCGCTGATTCCAAAATACTCTAGTTCTCACCAATTGATCTGCACGTAGCTGACCGTTAGTGTTGTCAAAATGTGCTTTAATCAATATCGTTTGTGTTTCATTGCTGGCATTAGGTGCAATAAAAAATATTCTACTTCTACCAAGCTTTTGACCTTGTGTGTTCATCACCTCTACTGGCATACCCTTACGCAATTGAGGCCCTTGCTGTAGTGGTACAGAGATATTCACTTCTAAAGGTCGATTTTGCGTGATATTAACTAATGGTGTGGAAGTATTAACTAAATCACCGACTTTCACAGGGATGTTGCCAACAGTGCCACTAAAGGGAGCGGTAATTTTGTCAGAATGGGGCTGTGGTGTTTGAGTATTTACATTAGATTGCTGCAAAGATTTTTCAGCCTGCAAAATGGTGGCTCGTTGTGCTTGAATCCTGGAATCTATTGCATCCAGACTAGTCTTAGCATTGGCAAGCCGATTAGCAAACTGATTGCTAGTCTGTCGAGACACGGCTCCTTGTTCAGCTAGGCTGACAAACTTTTCGTAGTTCTGCTGATACAGTTGCACATTCGCAACATAGGATGGTCGTTCTGCTTCTAAAGATTTGAGTGTGGCGCGGGCATTTGCCAGTTGCATTAAAAATGCTTGAGGTACAGTATTATTCCTCGCGATCGCTGCCTGTGGCGTAGAATCTACTTGGAGAATTGCCGCTCCTTCGACGATTGGATCTCCCGATTTGACAAGTATCTGGGTAACTTGACCCGGAATTCTCGGCTGGAGGGTGACTGAGCGCAGGGATTTTAGACTAGCAATAAAATCTGAACTTTCCTCAATTATGCCACTTTGTACTGTTGATATTTTGACTCTTACCCCTTGAGGTTGAGCCTTAGCATTTGAAGGTGCTGAATTTTGCGGAGTGAGTAAACGCCAAACTAGAGTTGCTCCGCCTCCTAACAATAGGAGTGCAGCTAAACTCAACCAAAGCCACCGCCGTTTTCCAGAAGGTGGCTCAAATGACGTTTCTGGAGCTTTTTCTCCAAAATCAGTTTGAGGCTCAGGGGATGTCATGGCTTTTGAGGAACTTAAGGAACAAATTAACTAGAATTCAATCAAAATTTCATCTGTTGATCTAAAAATTACTGATTTAGCATGAAGTTTTGTGACAAATTATGTGTTATCACATCCAAATATACAGTTTTGATGATTCTGTCTAAATCTACCGAAAGGTGAATCCGCTCTTTAAATTTCTGACTTCAGCTGTATCCTTCAAAAAATCAGAGATCATTTTGTTCATAACTCCTGCACAGATTTCTATAAATACATTGACATAATTTTATCGGAATCACTTTTATCTACAGCAGATTTCAAGTTGGTGAGGTACACAAGTTAAGTCTGTTACCCAGGTATGAATCAATTCAAAATTCACGCATTAAATACAGCCACGCCACTTGCAGGTGGGGTTTATACCTACCTTGGGATACAAGGATTCTTTCGCGCCACTTGCGGGCGTTAGCGTAGCGGGACGAAGTCGGGTTTTGAACCTAAATTTTCTTCATAAAGCGTATTTTACTCCTGAATTTATTACAAGTATAAATAAGTACTAATAAATCACTTATTTCAGACATTGAAATTCAAACTAGCTACCACAATCAGCTCACCGCGTTGAACTCATATTGTATTAAGTAGTAAGAATAATTGTTAAATATTGATGCAAAATCGGGTAATTTCTTGAATTTGCTTCGGAAAGTTTCAGATTATGTTTTCAACCATTAATAAAATCTCAGGAGCAAATCAGGTGTTGACCTCAACCTTACTCGCTGCTGCAAGCCCACCTCTGCAATGGAGTCCTATAGTTGGACTGATTATGATTATTGCTAATATCATTGCCATTGCCTTTGGCAAATCTACCATCAAGTATCCCAACGCAGAGCCAAAACTACCCTCAGCCAATTTCTTTGGTAATTTTGGTTTACCAGCCCTTTTAGCAACTACCGCCTTTGGTCATATCTTAGGAGTGGGAGCTATCTTAGGGTTGCATAACATGGGAAGAATTTAGGTTTTTAACCAAGTTAGCCTTATTTGATGATTCTTTTGTCTCCAGCTTTGAGCCAGAGAGTTAGTTCTCTGGCTCTTTTTTCGCTAAATTATCTTGAGAGATCGCCAGGATGCTCTAGATATAGCAAAGTGCTGTTAGCGGAAGCGGTGCGTTTAGCCCGTGCTGAGTACTGAGTGCTGAGTAGAAACTCAGTATTATCAAAGGTTTCAGCAACCAACATAGTCCTAACCTATGCTTCGACTGCTATATTTTTTGTTCGAGAGTGATTCAACAAGAAGTATTGGATTTGATTGATGAACCTGAAACGTCGTGAAGTGTAGCTAAAATAGAAATGACACACAAGCAAAAACCCAACGAATTTAAATAAATTTAGATTTTCGCCAGAACTTTATGAATATACTAAATAATCTGGCGCAACATATTGAGATGATCTTACCTGGATGCCTACACACTACTAGAAGTAGCTATAGAAGTTAATTAAAAAGGCAAATCTATCTGGGTTGCAGATGATAACCAAAATCCTGAAACTGAAATTATTGGTATCTAAACAACATGACAGATATAACAGATTTATCAAAAATAATTGCAAGCATTGGCGACAATCCGCTAATTTTGTCACCTGTAAACTTGCAATCACAAGAAGACTTAGAACTTGAGCGAAAATTGCGAGAACTCAAGTTTAAACAAGAACTAAGAAAAGATTGGATTTTATTTATTGTCAGGGATGTAGTAATTTTTCCTGCCGCCATCCTTTTTATTTTTGCTGTCAGTGGTTATTCCCTATTTATTCAGATTCATGGGTGACATATCTGGCTACAATTTTTAATCGACCACAGAGGCGCAGAGTACACAGAGAAAAGAGAGATGATAAACTTCAGAAATAGTTTGGAATTGTCGTAAATTATTTCTCTTGTCTTTGTATTTCTTTCCCTCTGCGCCTCTGCGGTTATTTAAAAAATTCTACATCAGTAAAATTGCGTAACTAATTTTACAGACGACGAAGCCAACTTGCTACAAGTAGACTCATCTTTATATCCACACAAATTTTGCTGGATATAAGGATTACCGTTATTGGTAAATCTGCAAAAAGTAAGTATCTGATGGAAATAATCTAAAAATATGGGGCTTTTAATATTTTCTGTTGCTTTAGTTGCCATTGTTGCTGTGATTATCATTAATAGCTACAACGATTTAGTTAAGTATCGCAACCGTTACAAAAATGCTTATTCTCAAATCGATGTTCAATTACAGCGTCGCTATGATTTAATTCCCAACTTGGTGGAAACTGCTAAAGGGTACATGAAACATGAGCGAGAAACCTTAGAAGCAGTTATTGCCGCCCGAAACTCTGCAATTAATGCTAGCAGTCGTGCTGCGCAAAATCCTGGAGATCCCCAAGCGATGCAACAGTTGGGCAATGCTGAAGGGGCGCTGACGGGTGCGTTAAGTCGGTTGATGGTACTTTCAGAATCTTATCCAGAATTGAAAGCCGATCGCGCTATGACTCAGGTAATGGAAGAACTATCTTCCACCGAAAACCGGATTGCTTTTGCCCGTCAGGCTTTTAATGATGCGGTGACACTTTACAACACCAAAAGCGAATCTTTCCCTAGCAACCTGGTGGCAAATACTTTTAACTTTACTGTTGCAGAATTGCTCCCTGAAGCTACTCCAGAAATAAGAAATGCTCCACGCGTGTCTTTTTAGGTGTCTATGAATTTCTTTGAACATCAGGATCGGGCACGCCAAAATACGCAACAATTAATCGGATTATTTTCCTTGTCGATCGCAGTTATGATTATGGCGATTTATATTGCCAGTTTATTTCTGTTTCGCATGGCTCCTCGGATTTGGTGGCATCCAGGGTTATTTCTCTACGTGGCTGGGATTACAATAATTGCGATCGCAGTAGGAAGTTTGTACAAAATTGCCTGTCTGAGACAGGGCGGAAGCGTAATTGCCCAAGAGTTAGGAGGAAGACTACTGTTACCAGAGATGGCCGATGAACAAGGGCGACAACTATTAAATATTGTCGAGGAAATGGCGATCGCTTCTGGTATTTCCGTCCCACAAGTTTATCTCCTTGACAGAGAAACCAGCATTAATGCTTTTGCTGCCGGATTTACGCCCAATGATGCTGTAATTGGAGTTACCCGTGGAACTTTGGAACACTTGAGCCGGGATGAGTTACAAGGAGTCATCGGCCACGAATTCAGTCATATTCTCAATGGAGATATGCGGCTAAATTTGCGTTTAGTGGGACTGCTGCATGGGATTTTGTTCATTTATTTAACCGGAGAATTGCTGTTGCGCCTTCGTGGTACTTCCCGCGAAGACAAGGGTTTGCCTTTGTGGGCTTTTGGTTTAGCACTAATGGCAATTGGCGGTATCGGATTACTTTGTGGACGCTTGATTAAAGCCGCTGTCTCTCGCCAACACGAATTTCTCGCTGATGCTTCAGCTGTACAGTTCACTCGCAACCCTAACGGACTTAACGGAGTCTTCCAAAAACTCCAACAGATGGATTCACGCTTGATATCGCCCGGAGCAGAAGCCGCTAGCCACATGTTTTTTGGCAATGCCCTCAACCCCTCTTTCTGGGAAAATATGTTTTCTACTCACCCACCCTTAGCAGAACGTATCCGTCGTGTTGGAGGTTTGAACGTCAGCAATTTGCCAACAATGCCATCTCGCAATCAAATGCGTTCCTCTTCCCAGGAATCGCTCACAATGGGCTTTGCTGGTGGTGACAGCGCCACACCAGAACAGGTTGTAAACCAAGTGGGAAGCGTTACACCAGAGCATTTTACCCATACTCAAGTGCTGTTATTGCAGTTACCAGAATCTTTGCGTTTGGGTGCGCGGCAGCAGCAAAGTGCAATGGCGATCGCTTTTGCCTTAACGTTAGATACAGAAAATCTCCAAATTCAAGAACGTCAAATTGCTTGGTTACGCGAGGTGCAGCCTGCTGATTTGGTAGACAAAACCCTACAACTAAGTAGTGAAATTAATCAGTTAGATCCCAGAATTCGCTTACCACTTGTGGATTTGGCAGTACCCGTATTGCGCCAAAACTCTGCTAAAGAATGCCAAAGGCTGTGCAAATGCGTCCACGGTTTAGTTGTAGCCACCGGAAGTTTATCGCTGTGGCATTTTGTGTTGCAGTTAATACTGTGGTATCGTCTTCAACCTAGTATAAATCCCATATCTACTACAACCGTAGAATTCACCTCCATCGAACAGATTTGGCCAGATAGTCTATTAGTATTGTCCGTAATTGCCCGTGTCGGACACTCCCAACCTGATGCGTCTACTGAAGACATCGCCTATGCTTTTCGTTCTGGAGTTTTTCGACTTCCCAAAGCCGGAGAGCAAGAAAAACCAGAAATACCATTAAGTTGTAATTTTACTGAACTAAAGAAAAGTATTGAGCGTTTACGTCTTGCCACTCCCAAACTCAAACAGGCTATTGTTGATGCATGTGCCCACACGGTACTATTAGATAATAAAGTTACTCATTCAGAAGCAGATTTACTCAGAGCGATCGCCATGATGCTAGACTGTCCCATCCCCCCATTTTTAAACCCTCAGCCTAGTGTTTCAAAACAGAAACAACCTTCTCCAAAGCAAAGCTAATGTAACGACTAATACACGATTATTTATAACTCAACAAATAAAGTCCGTTTTTGCGGACTTTTCCATTATTAAATAACCTGTTGCCTTGCGATTCTATTTACAGGCAATTAATTTGTTTTTTTATCCTAACTATTACATAGCAATCCGATTTGATTTGTGAAAATTGCAACCCACAGATACCCAATTTCTTAAATAAGTCGGGGATCTGGTTTATCACAAATAATTTAGGATTGCTATAGTATACAACAGATTTTAAGTTGGTGAGGTACATAAGCTAAGTCTGTTACCCAGGTATAACGCCTGTTTTACTCCTAAATTCTGAATTATGCTGTAAATAGTTATGTTGGCAAAAGAGTATCATATTGTACAAAATTTTTTGACATTGCCTATAAGTATTAACTTACCAAAAAAAAGTTTAGACAAAATGCCAGCATTCTAGAAATTTGATTGCTATATTAGATTAAATAACTATTCTGGCAAAGGTTGAAAAGCTGTGCGGGATGATTTACAGGATTTAGAAATTAGTCAAGATGATCTGCAAAAGCTGACTAATTTACCTGTCAATGGGGAACTTTTAATCATTACAAATCCTCTCAAGAGATTAGCATATATATATATACAAAAGCTTAAAAGCTCTGAAGGAGCAACTGTAGTTTTTATTGGATTTTCTACATTTATTTTTGTATATATTTTCTTTGATGTAATTATTAAAATGTTTGTTACATGGATAACAATCCCATCTTGGATATTATTAATTTTCTTAGGTCTTTGGGTTGGTGGTCTAACACAAACTATCTTATATTTAATCTGGAAAAGTAGAAGTAAAATTGTTAAAGCTAATATGACAAAATCTCTACAAATCCTTTTAAAGGAGGTTAATAGATATAATACTGTGATTAGAGTTATAGATATCAATGACCAAATAGAAGAAGCTGGGAATCCAGAAGTGACTATAAACGAAAGAGAGGGTGTGCTTGAAGCACTTAAACTCACCAAAGCTGATTTAGTTCGTGCTTTGAAGACAGAAAGAATTTTAAGAGAGAATAAGAATTTTATCCTGAGTAATACAGAACTATTTGTCAACAATTTAGCAACTTTAACAGCTATGCAAGTAACAGAGGAGGCTACTGAGCATGGAAGGTTACTCAATGAAGCATTACAAATTGCATTAGATGTGCAATACGAGATGAAAAGATTACAGACTCAACGTTAAGATAATTCGTAATTCATAATTAAGTTTTATAATGGTAATTTAGAAAGCACTCCTGAATTCACTCAGAATTCAGTAAGAGTTGGAGAAAGCGTAGGTGCTGCCGATAAGTCCATAGACACTACTAAGCTGTTAAGCATTTAAGAAAGCACATTGAGACCGCAGGGGGGCAGGGGGTAGGGAGCAAGGGTGAGGGTTTGCAGCTTTTATTGACAATGAAAATAGTGCAACTTGTAGGCGCGACAGCTTAGTAGGATATTTTCAATGGCTTTTTCCATAATCCTTCCCACCGTTGCGATCTCCGGTCTAACATAAAGAATAATTGTAAAGCGATCGCTTATCCGTATGGACTGGAAAGAAATTAGAGGGAACTGGGTAATCATTCCCCAAAATCCCATAGGTATCGTTCATTTTTTAGGAGGTGCATTTGTCGCCACTGCACCGCACATTACTTATCGCTGGTTACTCGAACAACTGGCAAGCAAAGGTTATGTTGTAATTGCTACGCCTTTTGTGAACACATTAGATCATACTGCGATCGCTAAATCCGTGCTGTTAAACTTTGACCGCACCCTCGAACGATTGCATGATTCTGGGGCATTACGCAAGCTTTACTTTCCCATTTACGGCGTTGGACACAGTATGGGCTGTAAACTCCACCTGCTGATTGGTAGCCTTTTTAAAGTAGAACGTGCAGGCAATATTTTAATATCCTTCAACAATTATGCCGCTAAAGAAGCTATCCCTCTAGTAGAGCAGTTCAATTCTACTTTGAAAATCGAATTTACCCCCTCGCCGTTGGAAACTAACAAACTTGTCCAAGAACGTTACAATATCCGGCGCAATTTATTAATAAAATTTAGTAATGACACCATCGATCAATCGGTAGCTTTAACTAAAATCTTACAAGAACGTTTTGATGAGATGGTGACAGCACAAACGTTACCAGGAAATCATACAACACCTTTAGGTCAAGATATTAAATGGCAAACGGGAACATCTTTTACCCCCTTTGATGCTTTAGGGCAATGGTTCAAGCAAGAAGCATACCGCGACTTAAACCAGTTAAAAAGCAACATTCTTTTATGGCTAAATCCTTTGGGAGCGCCATAATACAGCAGTTTTGATTTGCATGAAGTACAAAGTTACGGGTTTTGAGGCAGGGGGGCAGAGGGGCAGGGGAGCAGGGGGAGAAACTCTTTATATCTGATAAATCAGTCCTGGATTTTGTACCTTACTTACTTGCAATCTGCTGTATTTTATGACTGTTAAACTAAACAGTTGTAAATTCGATGAGTAAATAGAAATGAGTTATAGTGCTTCTAATTTGAGTTTAATAAAGACCAAACCCTCAACTCTTTACGTCTGTTGCTACAACGGAGGATACTCTCTTTTAAAAAGAGAGAGGAGTCAAAGTCTATTGCATACATAGACGCGTAGCGACTACTCTACGAGTTCTCCGTTGGCGCTAGCGTCTCCCCTTCTCCCAAAGGGAGAGGCTAACGCCTTCGCAAAGCGTCTCGTAGAGAAGGGAGAAGCAGTACCCGCAGGGTACAATCAGCGCTATAGCAGCATCTCTGTATTGATACTACTAGCTTATTAGCTCATATCATATTTTTATTTTCTATTTTGACAAAAAATTATTAATAAGTGTTTTCAACAAATTTATATGTTTCAAATACTAATAATTGATGACGACTATTCAATAAAAATACTCCTGAAAAGGATGTTGGAAAAACAAGGTTATGAAGTAGTTACTGCCAGTAGCGGCGAGGAAGGAATAGAAAAGGCACTAGCTTATCGTCCAGCACTAATTATTTGTGATTGGATCATGCCGGGGTTGAATGGTCTGGAAGTTTGCCACCGCATTAAGGCAGACAGCAAATTTTCTACCACATTTTTTATTTTATTAACATCCTTAGATTCCGTTGCCGATTGCGTCAAAGGTCTAGATGCTGGTGCTGATGATTTTATCTCTAAACCTATTGAGCATAATGAATTACAAGCACGGGTAAGAGCGGGATTACGCCTGCATCAGTTGAGTAGAGATTTGCAGGCTCAAAAGTTGCTTCTAGAATCAGAAATGTCAGAAGCAGCAGAATATGTGCGATCGCTGCTACCTCTTTCTATGACTGAACCCTTCAATATAAATTTCCGATTCATTCCCTCACGACAACTTGGCGGTGACTGTTTTGATTACTATTGGCTCGATAATGACTATCTAGCAATTTACTTGCTCGATACTGCCGGACATGGACTAAAAGCGACTCTTCCCTCTGTTTCAGTGCTGAATCTGCTGCGTTCCCGTGCGCTCAAAAGTCTCGATTACTATCAGCCTAGTGATGTATTGAAGGCTTTAAATGATACTTTTCAGATGGATTATCAAAATGATAAATACTTTACGATTTGGTATGGAGTTTACAACCGAATCAACCACCAGTTAATTTATGCTAGTGCAGGTCATCCACCAGCAGTTTTAGTAACTGGCACATCTCCAAGAAAGTCTGAAGTTAAACTATTGAAAACCCCTGGTATGCCAGTTGGCATGTTTCCAGAGGCAAAATATATTGATGGGTTTTGCAATATCGAAGAATTTAGTACCCTTTATATTTTTAGTGATGGTGCTTATGAAATAACTAAATCAGACGGCACTCTTTGGAGTTTAGATGCTTTTATTCAGCTACTAGTTAGCTTACAAGATCCTGTTGATAGCCAACTTGATCGCGTGCTCAGTTATTTAATAGCTCTGAACTCCAAAGATGCTTTTGATGATGATTTATCTATTTTGCAAGTGAAGTTTGATTAATTACGTATTCGAGACTAAAACCTGATTAAATGCATCTTGACTGGGAAAGATTTCAAATACTTTATCCATATTAGTCAGTTCAAATAATATCCTGACTTGCTCATTAATTGAGCAGAGAACAAGCTTAGTATCCGCAGCTCGCAAGGTTTTAAAAGCTAATACTAAAGCTCCCAAACCTGAGCTATCCATAAATGTTACATCTTTAAAATCAACTAACACAATTTTCGCACCAATTTCTAGAATCTCAGTGATTTTTTGTCGAAAATCTTGTGAAGTTGTGGCGTTCAAATTACCACTGAGCTTAATAACTTTTACTTGTTCTATCATAATTATGATACTCTGACTTATGTAAATAATGTTCTGATTTCGCTATTATAGAGCATTTAAAAATGCTTGTAAAATAAAATTCAAGATTAAATATTTAGTAATCATTGATAATTAATCAGGATAGATAAAAATTAATTATAAAATTTTGAATCTAGTTTTTTGTAATTTTTAAAACTTATTAGCTTAATTAAGTATAGTTTTTTTAATATAAATAGACCAATTATAAATCAAACTGCTAAGTAAGTTGGCATGATAAACAACTGGTATATTGAGTTTTATAAAAATGTTAGAATGACCAATTTATAAGCCGTTCGTTGATTTGATGTTTTATCATGTATGTTGATTTTTTAACGCCGACTTACTTGCATCTGATGGATTTAGATATAGCAATCTGATTTGATTCGGTGAATTACTCGTAGAGACTAGGGACTGGGGACTCTTAAGAAGGAATAAAGGTGTACTGAGTTTTTTCACGCAATCAAATATGAGTCCTATATATACTTACTTACAAGCTGAAGTTACTGCTTTTCAGATTATTTACCAAAGATTTTTACAAAACTGAGATTCTCCAATAAATCTCATGAAAGTATCACTTTAAAAGAAGTTTTCTGAAGGCGATCGCTTCTGCTATCTTAGTATTCCCAATATCTGTCATTTCTCGATAGACAATACAAAAAGTAAAGAGTTATGAATTTGTTACTCCTGTACAGACGTGATTAATCGCGTCTCTACTCCTCATTCCCTCAAACAGGACTTACTCTAGCTCTATAAAGCAGCTTTTCACCTTGAAGGTAGCCAGTGTAGCGTACTTTGACTGTTTCTCCAGGTTGTGCAGTTCCCTCCAGCAATTGGTGCAGTTGGGGATCGTAAGGTAATTCTGCTCCCACAGGTGCGATCGCTTCCACTCCCCACGCCTGTAAAAGCTTTTCCAGAGGTTTCTGCACCAACGGTACTATTTTGACTGCTGCTAGCTGGGGATTCTCCTGCGCTTTCTGTGCTGCTGTTGGCCATTGCAATAATAAAGACTCCAGCAGTTGCAAACTCGACTGCTGGAGTTCTTGTAGTAATATCTCTCGCTGCTGTTCTAATTGAAGTTGCGAGCGATCGTACTCTCTTTTTAAATCTGTAATTTCTTGCAACAATTCCTGAGTAGGCGCTGTTTTCTCTGGTAACAGCTCTACCCTTGAAAAAGTTGCGATTAATTCATTCAATGAAATCTGTAGCACTGGCGACAGCTTGAGCAGCACATCTACCCGCATCTGCTCTAGCTTTCCTTGGCGTAACCTCAAAAGTTGACGCTCTGAGACACCAGCAGCGCGACTTAGTGCTTTAAAACTAGAAATACCCACCTTTTGCATTAAATCTTGCAACTTTTGGGAATGGGGCATTGGGCATTGGGCATTGGGCATTGGGTACTGGGGATTAGGTACTGGGGATTGGGTACTGGGGAAGGTGGGGCCCCCTCTGGGGATAAGGGGTAATGGGTATTGGGCATTAGTGATTAAGTTTCTTCTCTATCCCTTTCTATTCTCTATGCCCCATGCCCCATGCCCTATTTCCTATTCTTCCAGTAAACTTCTCAACATCCAAGCTGTCTTTTCGTGTACTTGCATCCGTTGAGTCAATAAATCGGCGGTAGGTTCGTCGTTAACTTCCTCTATCACGGGGAAAATAGATCGTGCAGTTCTGACTACAGCTTCTTGTCCTTCCACAAGTTCGCGAATCATCTCCACAGCTTTAGGAACTCCGGGAGTTTCTGGAATCGAACTCAGTTTTGCATATTCGCTGTAGGTTCCTGGTGCGGGATAGCCAAGTGCTCTAATTCTCTCGGCTATTAGATCAACTGCTAAGGCTAATTCTGTATACTGGGTCTCAAACATCAAATGCAATGTTTGAAACATCGGCCCCGTTACATTCCAATGGAAGTTATGAGTTTTCAGATACAGTGTATAAGTGTCAGCCAACAGGTGAGATAAACCATCGGCAATTTTAGCCCTACTCGCCTCGTCAATGCCGATATTTACATTTTTGACTGTTACTTTCGATGACATAATTTTCTCCTAATTAGGTTATATGTAATGAGGGATTGGGCATGCGGCATTGGGAAAGAGGAGGCAGGAGGCAGAAGTTCTTTAATTTTAAATTTTGAATTTTGAATTTTGAATTGATTTCTCCCTCATCTCCCCATTCCCATTCTCTATGCCAAGTGCATCTTCAAAACGCTACGGGGTGCTTTACGGACTCTTGCTAAAACGGTTTCTTTGCCTAAACGCTGGCAAGCTTCATACCGATGGCAACCAGAAAAGCCATAATATTGTCCATCTACTTCTAGGACATCAATAGGTTCTTGCTGCCCAATCTCCGCAATCGATTCCATTAAGGCTTGTACTTTATTTGGATCGTTTGTACGGGGCAATGGCCGTTTTATCTGATTTAATGGAATTTCTTGGACTCTAACCATAAAGAGTTTATCCAACTAGTTCTGTTTTTTGTCTCTATATAAATCATAGTCATTATGACTTCGTTTTGCAACTAGTATTTAGAGCAAAATTGGTAATGGTATCATTGGAGCATTCATGCGACAAAAAAACCGCGCTACAAAGCAATTGGAAAATCAGCTCCAACGACGCATTAAGGGGCAGAAGACGCTTGAGTACTCGCTATCGCTTCCCTATCAGGTAGCCATGAAATTTTCGTTTTGGCGTTTTCCCCATACTGTGCTGACAATATTTTGTCTATTGGGACTGACTGCGGCATCAGGGCCTGAGAGCAACATCCAGGATATAGAACTGAAAATTGGGATTGTGCAGCGATTTGGCGCCGAAGCCACAGCCAAGCTGCAACTGGAACCCATAAAAGGCGATCGCTTAAAGCTAAAATTTCAAGCGGGCAATAAGCAGCAAATCCTGTTTACTAAGAATCCTGTAAAGCTGGAAACAGTCATGCAAGCTTTACCCCAGTCAGCAGTCGAAGAAGTAGTAGTTTTGGGCACATACCGCACTTTTGAAACTGCGGAAGACAGTGCTAAAAAATGGCGTTCTCAAGGAATGGAAGTGGAAATAGCCCAGCCAGAACGCTGGCAGGTTTGGGCAAAACGAGATGTTTACAGCACTCCTTTGCTGCGACGCTTGTTATTACAAAACATCCAAGCTTCTACTAAAGATAAAGTATATCTTGATACTAAAGTTTTGAAGCAAGTGCCGCGAGTAAGTTGGGTGGTGAATGGTAATCGCTATAGCCCGAATGACTTGGAAATTAGCACTGATAAAAACTTGATTCGGGTAAATAAAAGCGAAAAACCAGAGTTTGGTCGTCTTTATGCCGGTCGAATGAATTTGCAGCCAAATGCTTACGGCACATACACTCTAGTTAATCAAGTACCTTTAGAAACTTATTTGCGTGGGGTTGTGCCTTACGAAATAGGAACAGATGCACCAAAAGCAGCGCTCGAAGCCCAGGCAATTCTCGCTCGGACTTATGCCTTGAGAAATTTACGTAGGTTTGCCGCAGATAACTATCAGTTGTGTGCGGATACTCATTGCCAAGTTTATTATGGGCTGAAGGGAGCAGCTGCCAAAACAGACCGAGCGATCGCCTCAACTAGGGGTAAAGTACTAACTTATAAAAATGAACTCGTAGACGCCCTGTATTCTTCTACCACTGGTGGCGTCACCGCTTCCTTTAGCGATGTCTGGAATGGCGATGATCGTCCCTATCTGCGCCCTGTACTGGATGCTCCGACTAATTTTTGGGACTTGTCTAAGCAGAGTTTAGCAGATGAAAAAAATTTCCAAAAATTTATTAATACGCAACAAGGATTTAATGAAAGCAAGTGGGATATGTTTCGTTGGCATAAGGAAACCCCTTTAAAGGATATTATCAAGGACTTGCAGAAATTTTTACAGGTGAAAAACAGTCCCCATGCCAAATTTAAAACAATTCAGGCTATGGCAGTAGTGGAGCGAAGCCAGAGTGGACGTATCCTTGAACTTGCAGTTAAAACCGATCGCAGCACCTTTATTCTGCACAAAGACGAAGTGCGCAGTGCTTTTGCAGCCCCGACAAGTACGCTTTTTTACATAGAACCGTTGAACAAAGGCAAACCGGAACTCTGGGGATACGCTTTTATTGGTGGTGGATTAGGACATGGAGTCGGCTTGAGTCAAACTGGCGCTCAAAATTTAGCAAAACTAGGTTGGTCAAGTCCAAAAATTCTCCAATTTTACTATCCTGGTACTCAGATTCAAATTCTCAAAAAAGAGACTAAGCTTTAAGCTAATTGGCATTGAAGTTGCAGCATAATCTAGAAGTCGGGAGTTAAGAAGAGGCAAAAAAATTAAGCAGGAACACAACATTTACTGTGTTCCTGCTCAACATAAAATTAGACTTTTTTTCAAAGTCGCTTTCAGAGGTAGGCACGGCATTGCAAGGGTATAAGTTTTAGATGCCCTACTTCTATTTTGTCAACATTAGTAACTCTTGCAAGAGGTTTATGGTTGAGTAGCTTAACTCTTAGTAAAGGTCTTCTTCTTTGTGAGTTTCGATTGTTATGTCAGAGGTTGGGTAAGCGACACAAGTCAGTACATATCCTTTTTCTATTTGTTCATCATCTAAGAATGACTGGTCACTCTGATCGACAGTACCCTTGATGATTTTACCTGCACAGGTCGAGCAAGCACCAGCGCGGCAAGAATAAGGCAAGTCAAGACCAGCTTCTTCAGCAGCATCTAGAATATAGACATCATCATCAACGTCAATTGTTTGGTTCAGTCCTTCAGCCTCGTTGATTAGTGTCACTTTATAAGTTGACATTGAGTAATCCTCTCTTTTGCAAACGGCAGTATAAGTTATCTTAAGGCAAAGGTCACGGCTATTCTGTGGGATTAGCCGCTGGTTTAAATTTGCTTCAATTCTGATACTACGAGAAAAATTAAACGATGTACCTGGAAATTGAACCCGATTAGTAATGAAATTTAGTTACTTAATCCCGATAAGTTTTATTTATGTTATTTTCGACCTTACTCAGGTTGTAATTAAAAAAAATTATATTTTGACAAGTAAGCATGAGTAAGTTTAATGTTACCTATATTTTATAGGACTTACGTAGAAGAGGTTCTCCAATTCCTTTAAAAAGCAGTAGGACTGTTTCATTTTCTAATCTGATTAAACGTGCCCGTTATAAATGAAAGAAACATAACAGTACAGATATAATTTTTCTTTTGCTTGCCAATTTTTTTGTTCATTATCTTGACAAATTTCTTACATTATGAGTTAAAAGGGAACTTTCTTTTAAAGTCTTCCTTTTTGAGTACACGTAATTCTATCTAGCTTCAAATAAAGTCTGATTTGTCCTTGAGGGGGTAGGACGAATGTTGTAGAGTCTAGACTGGTGAACCCCATGAAGAGAGAATCTCACCGCTAGAAGCGTAGGAAGATCAAAAATAGAACTAATGAGGATCATGTATAATTCAGAAGCAGCTTTGGAAAAAGCAAGAGTGCGTGTAGGTTTGGTAGGTACTGGGTATGCGGCAAAGTTTCGGGCTGAGGCATTGCTCCATGATGAGCGATCGCAGTTAATCGCAGCTGTTGGTCATACAAGAGAAACAACAGAAACTTTTGCCAAAGAATACAAGATTGAAGCGTCGAGTTCTTGGCAAGAGCTAGTAGAGCGTGAAGATATAGACCTAGTGGTGATTTCCACTATCAATCGAGATCATGGTGCGATCGCTCGTGCAGCCCTTACCAACAGCAAACATGTGATTGTAGAATATCCTCTTTCGTTGGATGTAGTCGAAGCAGAAGAACTGATTGCCTTAGCCAAAGCACAAAAAAAACTCTTGCACGTGGAACATCTAGAACTTTTGGGTGGTTTGCATCAAGCCTTGAAGCAAAACTTAGCCAAAGTTGGTGAAGTGTTTTATGTTCGCTACAGCACCATCAATCCCCAGAATCCTGCACCTCGTAAATGGACTTATAACCACGAGTTGTTCGGCTTTCCCTTAATTGGTGCCCTGTCTCGCCTACATCGTCTTACCGATTTATTTGGTAAAGTATTTACTGTTAACTGTCATCAGCGATATTGGGAAATAGAACCGGAATACTACCAAACCTGTTTCTGTACTAGTCAACTCTGCTTTGAAAGTGGACTTTTAGCCCAAGTAGTATACGGCAAAGGCGAAAGCATTTGGCAATCAGAACGCAAGTTTGAAGTTCACGGTGAAAAAGGTGGTTTAATTTTTGATCGCGACACCGGAATATTCGTCCAGCCAGGGGAAACAACATCTTCTATAGAGGTTGGCCCTCGCCGGGGTTTGTTCGCCAAAGACACGAGTATGGTGTTAGACCATCTTTTTGATGGCACTCCTTTGTACGTTACCCCAGAGGAGAGCTTATATACCCTAAAAGTAGCTGATGCGGCACAAAGGGCCGCACAGACTGGGTTAACTATGTTTATGAAAGATACTTTAGATAAAAGTTAATGAAAACCGAACTAATTGTTATTTTATCTCAGAGAGAATTAGAGAAAATGCGTCAAGCTGGGCGTTTAGCAGCTAAACTTCTCCAGCATCTCGAACCCTTTGTGAAGCCAGGAGTTAGCACTCTCGAACTAAATGATGAAGCAGAACGTTGGACGCAAGCGCATGGAGCAAAAAGCGCACCCCTTGGTTATAAAGGCTATCCTAAATCAATTTGCACCAGTGTAAATGAGGTAATTTGTCACGGCATTCCTAATGCCAAACAAATTCTCAAGGATGGTGACATTATTAATATTGATGTAACGCCAATTGTTGAAGGTTATCACGGCGATACATCGAAGACATTTTTTGTTGGTACACCTTCTCCAAAAACGAGAAAGCTGGTAGAGGTGACAGAAGAGTGTTTGCGTTTGGGTATTGCTGAAGTTAAACCTGGGGCACGCATTGGCGATATTGGTGCAGCCATTCAAGAGTATGCTGAAGCACAAGGCTTTTCTGTGGTGCGAGATTTTGTTGGACACGGCATCAGTAATATTTTCCATACTGCGCCGGATGTGCCCCACTATGGTACACGCGGTAAGGGCAAGCGCCTCAGACCAGGGATGGTTTTTACCATTGAGCCAATGATAAACGAAGGTACTTACGAAGTCGAGGTTCTGGGCGATAAATGGACTGCTGTCACGCGCGATCGCAAGCTTTCTGCTCAATGTGAGCATACCTTAGCTGTAACTGAAGATGGCGTTGAAATCCTTACCCTACCAGAAGGCGAGAATTACTAAACTAGTAGATTTTTCTACTCCTTGATTAACATAATGGTTGAAACTCTTGCTGCGGAAAACCTCACACTTGAGCAACTAATATTGCTTTATGGATTAGAGTTAGTTGATTCGGAAGAATTCTTTCGAGAGTGGCAAGATGACCTACCAGAACTGACAAACTTAGAAAAGCAGCTATTGCATCAAATAAAGGCAGGTTACATAAATTTACGAAACTATCCGCCTTTATTAGAAAATACAGTTAATACGATTGTTTTATCGCCACTGCTATTCATTGGCAAGTTTTATTTACCTCCTTTTCACCTCAAATTAGAGAAATCTATCGAGATTGAAACACAAGATAACCAAACTATCATCAAAGGACGAATTGACTTCTTACTTCTCAATCAAAAATTCTGGGTAACAGTTATTGAGTCAAAACAGGTTGCTTATTCGGTAGAAGCAGGACTTGACCAAATTTTGGCATATATGCTGGCTGCTCCCCAGTCACAAGATGTAGTATTTGGGATGATTACTTCTGGTGGTAGTTTTATGTTCATTAAACTGCTTAAAGGTCATCCTCCTCGCTATGCCACTTCGGATATTTTTGATGTCCGTAATCGTGGTAATGAGTTATATAATGTACTGCGGATTTTGAAGCGTATTAGTCAATTGACTTTTGCCTGATCAAAGGTAATTAAAATAATTAAGAGCAGCAATACTTGCTCTAGTTCTGAACCTGGAAGGATAAATATCTATGGTTTCAGCCACTATTAATACAGGCAATCTTAGCTCTGAGGCATTCGTTGCTGGCTATGTGGATGATGTACGCTACGAATTAATTGACGGAGAACTAATCGACTTGAAACCCACTGGACTTGATGAACAGGTAGCTGGGTTAATTAATCGTAAGCTCAATGTAGCAATTGAGCTGCTCAACTTGCCTTGGTTTATTCCCATGAAATGCCTGATTAAACCATTAGGTCAAAATTCAGCCTTTAGACCTGATGTTGTGATTCTTGATCAGACAGCTTTGGCAAATGAGCCATTATGGAAAACTGAGCCAGTGATTACATTAGGCAAGTCTATTAAATTGGTTGTGGAGGTTGTCAGTACTAATTGGCAGAATGACTATGCCCGGAAAGTGGAAGACTACGAAGCTTTAGGCATTGAGGAGTATTGGATCGCAGATTATCTAGGGTTAGGAGGTAAACGCTACATTGGCTTATCCAAACAACCTGTAATCACAATTTATCAGTTAGTTGATGGAACTTATCAAGGACAGCAGTTTAGGGGAACAGAACGCCTCATTTCCCAAACATTTCCAGACCTGAATTTGACCGCAGAACAGATATTTGTTGCAGGTTGCTAGAGTTAGGATTGGGGAACAGGTGGCGTTCTCTGGGGAGAAGTATGTGAACTACTTAATAATTCGTTAGTGGGGGTTATGTGGGAAAAGTGCAAAAACTATATAACATGACTCTTGGCACTGTTTTGATGTCAACATCAATAAATCCAGTGCTTCTCAAATCTTCAGAGTTAATAGCAAATACCTGTTCAAATCAGGTGTGGTTCTATTATCTCTTCCCACTCATTATTTCTCCAACTTATTTTCTCGGCGTTGCTGAATGAAAGTGTGAAACTCCATGTTTTAAACTGTTTCCTTTGCGCCTTTGGAGGAAACTAAATTCATACTTTTAATCAGTAACGCCGTTTGATGATGGGGAAGTGATGAGGTAATTTTTTTACCCTCTAAATTCAGGAGAAACTCATTAATGGCAGTTTATAATCATGACGGTACAAATGGATCTGACAGTCTGATTGACTACAATCACTCTAGCTTGGCTCAGTTCCCCTATGTTGAATTTAATACGGTTACCATCAACGGATTTGGCGGTGACGACATTCTGGCCGGGTTTGATCTTTTTAGCAGCTATTTCATCTATGGGGGTGCAGGCAACGATTTCCTCTCTGGCGGTTTTGACGATGATATCCTCGTAGGGGATGATCTGCTTGATGGCGTTGCTGGCAATGATACTCTCATTGGGGGTGAGGGCAACGATGCCCTCTTTGGCATTGGTGGCAATGATTTACTCGATGGGGGTAGTGGCACTGATAAGCTCATAGGAGGCGATGGCAACGATGTTTTCCAGTTCGACTCAGTTTCAGATAGTCAACCTGGTTTGTCACGGGATATTATCAAAGACTTTGTTGGAAACGGTATCTTTGCAGGAGATCGAATCGATCTATCTCGTATAGACGCTAACACCACCATAAAAGGCGACCAAGCCTTCACTTACATTGGAACTCGCGCATTCACCGCAGCAGGTCAGATCCGTTATTCTGGAGGTATTCTCCAAGGTAACACTGATAGTAATCTAGCGGCTAATTTCGAGATTCAGCTTGAAGGATCACCACTACTAGTGGCAAGCGATATTATCGTTTAATAGACTTCTTGCAAAAGTCCTTAATACCCCACCCACAACCCCTCCCCTTGGTACTACGGTGTATACAGAAGTCGAATTACCCCCCTTAATCCCCCCGATGCATTGGGGGGAAACCGGAAAATCTAGTTCCCTCCCCTTTCCAAGGTTGGGTTAAGCGGAGCGAAACCCAACGTTTCCGCGCTTGTTGGGTTTCGTTCCTCAACCCAACCTACAAAAAATTAAATTTCGACCCTTTTTTAGGGTGACGTGTACTAAGTTCCTATATTGAATTCGGGCAGTCGTTTATTGAATTCGGACAGTCGTTGATTGAATTCGGGCAGTCGTTGATTGAATTCGGGCAGTCGTTGATTGAATTCGGACAGTCGTTGATTGAATTCGGACAGTCGTTGATTGAATTTAGGCAACCCCCAAGAATTTACATAAAGCCATTTAATATATTTGTAATCCTAATCAATATTTATTGCATGATAAAGTAAAACATATATAGAGGTAAGATTATGACCCAAGCGTTGCCAAAATTACTAACCTTCAATGAATTTATCGAATGGTATCCCAACGATGGAAAACGCTATGAATTGCACAAAGGAGTAATTATTGAAATGTCGCCTCCAACCGGAGAACATGAGAAAGTTATTGCGTTTTTGTCGCGGAAATTAACCGTGGAGTTTGATCGTCTTAATTTACCCTACGGAATTCCCAAAACTGCATTAGTCAAAACTCCTTCTGCTGAATCGGCTTATTCGCCCGATGTGTTGCTGCTAAATCTTGATAATCTCGACAATGAACCGCTTTTTCAAAAACAGTCAACAGTAAGCCAAGCAGCATCGGTTCCAATAGTCATCGAAGTTGTTTCAACCAACTGGCGAGATGATTACTACAATAAATTTGCAGATTATGAAGAAATGGGCATTCCCGAATATTGGATTGCTGATTATGCTGCATTGGGTGCAAAAAAGTTCATCGGCAATCCTAAACAACCCACTATTTTTGTATGCGAATTAGTTGATGATGAATATCAAATGACACCTTTTCAGGGTAACACCGCGATTTTATCACCTACTTTTCCCCAATTAAATTTAACTGCACAACAAATTTTTAATGCGGCTAACTAATTTTTTATCTAGTCTTATAACTATCTTCCCAACTTATTAGGAATACCTTCACAACTACCAGGAATAGTAGCTCTAGCTTTTTCGCCACCCCAAGCGCAACAGTAGCAGTCATGGGACAACACATAGATATCTAATTTTTCACAAATCAAATAGGATTGCTATAGTAGTTTGGCAAGTCAACAATGCTTGGTAAATCAACTATTCAATTTCTCTTCTATCGCTCTTTCTTCGTGTACACATTTATTGCATGATAAAATCAAACATATATGGAGGTAAGATTATGACCCAAGCGTTGCCAAAATTACTAACCTTCAATGAATTTATCGAATGGTATCCCAACGATGGAAAACGCTATGAGTTGCACAAAGGAATAATTATTGAAATGCCGCCTCCGACCGGAACACATGAAAAAGTTGTGGGATTTATAGCCCATAAGCTAACTGTCGAGTTTGATCGTATGAATCTTCCCTACACTATACCCAAAACTGCATTGATCCAAACTCCTTCTGCCGAATCCGCTTATTCGCCTGATGTGTTACTGCTAAATCTTGATAATCTTGACAATGAACCGCTTTTTCAAAAACAGTCAATAGTGAGTCAAGCAGCATCAGTTCCAATAGTTATTGAAGTAGTTTCAAGCAACTGGCGAGATGATTACTACAATAAATTTGCAGATTATGAAGAAATGGGCATTCCCGAATATTGGATTGCTGATTATGCTGCATTGGGTGCAAAAAAGTTCATCGGCAATCCTAAACAACCCACTATTTTTGTATGCGAATTAGTTGATGATGAATATCAAATGACACCTTTTCAGGGTAACACCGCGATTTTATCACCTACTTTTCCCCAATTAAATTTAACTGCACAACAAATTTTTAATGCGGCTAACTAATTTTTTAGAAAACAGAATTCAGGAGTCAGGAGTCAGAATTCAGCATGAATTATGACCGAAAAAGCGGATGAATATTGGTTTAAAACCAAGCCGAATCATGGGCTTATAGTTAGAATATTCTGAATTCTGAATTCTGTATTCTGACTCCTTTTTATAACTATCTTCCCAACTTATTAGGAATACCTTCACAACCACCAGGGATAGTAGCTCTAGTTTTTTCGCCACCCCAAGTGCAACAGTAGTTACGTGTAGACTCAGACATCCGTTGCACATTCGTGAAATCGGCATTTTCCACCACAGCGCCGGTTTGTTCGCCAGTTTCATAATCTGGTGGTTGAGTGCGACTGCGGGGTGAGGCTTTATCTACTACACCATAGAATAGACGAATTCCGTTGATGTCAGCACCATTGAGATTAGCACCATATAAAATTGTGCGGGAGAGGTTGGCTTTTACTAAATCACAACCGCTCAAATTGGCGCGGACAAGATTAGCTTCGCTGAGGTCAGTCCAACGTAAATCAGTACCAGAAAGGTCGGCTGCGGCTAGCATTACGCCTAAATCGATGACGCGCACACCTTCGAGGCGGTCTTCTGCATATCCACCAGTACCATCGAGAATAGCTCGACCTAATAAGCGATCGCGTTTTAGGGGTGACAACAACTTGGAACGTGACAAAAAACGGAGAATTTTCGCTTTCCCACTACCATCGACACTACTTAAAATTGCCGCAGTGCGTCCTTCAGCGATCGCTCTTTCTTGGGGCCAATCTTCTAATAATCCTTCTTCATCTAATACCAAGTCGGAAACACCTTGGAAATAGGAATCAATTGTTTGCTGCTGGGTGATAATATTTTGCTGAACTGTTAGCAGGTTTTGCTGAATTGTCAAGTCTTTAGAAATGACATATTGTCGCCATGCCACGTAAACAGCGATGATCGCAATGAGAATTTGCCCCAAAGCGCCAAACCATTCTGCTAGAGTTCCGGCAATATCCCAGTTAATTTGGCGTCCCCAAACAAGCAAGCGATCGCCTACACCTGTGAATCTGATCAAGCCGATGATGGCTACTAGTAGTCCCAAAAAGGCCACAAACAGCGTGCGTTCTTGGGGTGAAAACCACTCATCTAAAACTACTTGCAACCAAGGCAATAATATCGCTAGGGATAACAGCAAAGCCATCAGTGTTCCGACAATGCCGACGATCCAGTTATTAAGGATAACTCCAATGAAGGTGATGGCGATCGCTATTAAAGTAATCAGCAATGCCCTGGGCTTAACTGTGAATTGATTGGTAGTGGGTTGCTTGAAGTCAGAACGGGCAAGTTTTAGAGCAGTTGTATGTTGCGGAGATTGCAAAGATGCGATCGCCGCTAGTGCTTGTTGTGTCGCTAGCGTTTCTGAGCTTAGGTTCTTTTCAGTTGCACTATCGTCAAAGTCATCCTGTTGCAAGTCGTTTTCGGGGACTGGTTCTGGGGTTGGTAGATTAGAGGAATCGGATTCAATCGTCATGTTTTCTATTTTGCCCCTTCAATCCTGATTATGCAGCGTTCCTACCGCAGTAAATTGTTAAAAAACAGGCTGAAGATTATCCTGCTTGTGCTTGTGGCAATTACCACTATTGCCCTGACAGTCATCGCCAGACCTGTTGCTCACCTCACTTTAACAGCCTGGAGCGATCGCGACGATCGTCAACCCCTGCCTCCTGGTACAGTTGATGATGCCAGTCACCTGAATCAGACACAGGTAACAATTAAGCAGGTTAAGAGTCAGCCTGGAGTTACTGAGGTGATACTACAGTCTGTACTTAGAGATGCCTTACGTCAAGGTAAGAAGGTAGCGATCGCAGGTTCACGCCATACTATGGGTGGTCACACTCTGTATGCTAAGGGCATTTCGCTCTTGATGCTCCACTTCAACCGGATGCAATTCAACTCAGCAACTAAAATTCTGACGGTGCAATCAGGAGCTAAGTGGTCTGATATTATTCCCTACCTAAATGAACGTGGCTATTCTGTCGCCGTCATGCAGTCCAATAACGATTTTTCTGTCGGCGGCACGATGAGTGCCAATGCTCATGGCTGGCAACATAATAGTCCCCCCTTCGCTAGTACGGTCGAAGGTTTCCGGTTAATGCTGGCAAGTGGCAAGGTTGTAAACTGTTCCAGACAGGAAAACCCAGAGTTATTTTCTCTCGTTTTAGGCGGCTACGGGCTATTCGGGATCATTCTTGACGTGGACTTGAGAGTAGTACCCAATGAGACGTATGTAGCTGAACGGCTGGTGATTAAGAGCGAGAACTATGTTGATACCTATCGGCAACAGGTAGATGGTGCAGCCAATATTGGTATGGCATACGGTAGACTTTCTGTTGCACCGGAAAGCTTTTTACAAGAAGCTATTCTCACCACCTACCACCAAATTCCTCAAGCAACTCCCGCTATTGTCTCTTTAGAAAAACAGCCAGATTCTGGATTACCTCGAACGGTTTTCCGTGGCAGCATCGGCAGTGACTATGGCAAAACTTTGCGCTGGCAACTAGAAAAAATCGTTGGGGGAGAAGCCAGAAACCGGGTTTTGAGAAACCAGATTCTCAACCGTCCCTCCACCTTATTTGAGAATCGTCACCAGGCAGAGACTGACATTCTCCATGAGTACTTTATTCCCCCTAAATCTCTGGAAGCTTTTTTAGAGAATTGTCGCACCATTATTCCCCAGTCCGAAGGGGATTTGCTCAATGTCACGGTGCGAAATGTTCATCAAGATAACGACAGTTTTCTCAGATATGCCGATGGGGAAGTTTTTGGATTGGTGATGCTGTTTCATCAGCAACGCACCCAAGAGGGGGAGGCAAAGATGCAGGTAATGACCCAGAAATTGATTGAGGCAGCCCTAGCAGTGGGTGGTAGGTATTATCTCCCCTATCGTCTTCATGCCACACCGGAACAATTTCGTCGAGCTTATCCACAATCTGCTAAATTTTTCGCCCTCAAGCGCAAGTATGACCCCAATGGTATTTTTCAGAATTATTTTTACTTAAAATACGGCAGGTGAACTACTCAGACTTGCCTACGGCTGAAGTGCTTAATTCTTTCTGTCCAAAGTATTGATATATCTATGTTGTGGAGTAGGGTATCTTGCCCCCCTGATTAATAAGCGTGCAAGATGTCCACTCCACAAAATTGGGTAATTTATTTGTTGGAATTCCCAGTCCTTTGCACGCAATTAAGGTGCAAGGGCATTACCCCGAATGAGGCTACCAATGGTTTTGGCAGTAATTTTTAATTGGGTGATGGGATTAGCTGGGACAACCGTCTTATACAGATAGCTATCGAATGTTAGCCGTTGTACATCGAGGTCATCGCACATTTCCACAAATGCCTCGCGGGTAGCGTCGGAACGATAGAACACGGTTTGTAGAATGTCCAGCACCTTGTAAGTGAGTCCGTATCTTTTATCCCAACGCTTCAGGTAAACCTTGAGGTCGCCTTCTGTAGGAATACGGCTACCACTGTTAGATGCTTCCACAATAGTTTCGGCACACATCCGCCCAGATTTAGCGGCAAAATAAATACCTTCACCAGAGGACTTGGTAACATAACCAGCAGCATCTCCCACCAAAGCGATGCGACCAACGACACGACGGGGACGGGGATGTTCAGGGATGGGGTGGGCTTCGACTTTGATGATTTTACCGCCTGCCAGTTTCTCGGAAGCACGGGCGCGGATACCAGCTTGTAATTGTTTGATGCTGGCTTTATTGATTTGCATTGTGCCAGTACCGACAGCTACGTGGTCATATTTGGGGAAAACCCAAGCGTAGAAATCGGTAGAAACGTCATCACCGACATACATTTCGGCGAGGTCGTTATAGTAGGCCATTTTGTCTTCGGGTAAGCGAATTCGCTCTTGGAAAGCGATCGCATAATTGTAATCCCCAGCGTCCATTTCTTTAGCAACGCGGGAATTAGCCCCATCTGCCCCAATAATTAAATCCACTTTCAGAGTTTTGGCAATACCCTGTGATATACCATCTGTGTGGTCAATGTAATGAATGGTATAGGGATCAGTATTGTTTCCTGGTATATCGAGTTTATGAACAGTGGCATTAATTAAATTTGCGCCGACTTTTGCCGCGCGATCGCGCAAAAAGCCATCTAGCACTTCCCGGCGGCACATTCCTATATATTCATCTTCATTTACCAGATTGATATCAACCTCGCGATTGGAAGGCGAAATCATTTTCATCTTCCGTACCCGGCGATCGATAATCTCTGGTGGTAAGTCAAATTCACTTACCATACATAGGGGAATTGCACCCCCACAAGGCTTTGCATTGTCTAGCTTCCGCTCAAACAGGTAGGTTTCAATCCCAGCTTTTGCCAATGTTTCAGCGGCAGATGAACCAGCAGGGCCTGACCCAATAACAGCAACCCGTAGTGTCAAAGGTCTTTCTCCCAATCTTCACATTTACCGAGAGCATACTACCACGGACTTTTGGGTGATTTGGCGCTTTCCCTTCAGGTTTCTGCACAAATGCAATATTCCTTAATGTTTCGATACGAATTAGAGTTGGGTATTGGGCATTGGGTATTGGGAAGAATGAAGAATATTGCCTACCTAGTCCCCAGTCCTCAATATGCAGAGTTCCTTATTTGATTCTTTTACTAGACAAGTTAGTACTGCCGCAATTACTGGCTATCAAAAGCATATTTCTTTGCACAAAGGTTTTGCTTGTGCCCACAGAATACTATATGGCGGCGAATCTTGCTCTCAATACATTAAGCAGTTAGTTGCCAAGAAAGGGTTAAAAGCAGCTTTTGTTAATTCCCGTGAACGATTTCAAGCTTGCAAGCAAGCCAACGAAATTTTGCGAATGCATAGCGAAAACTCAGAAGAATCCACAGAGGAGGAAGCGGACACGCAGCAATCACAACAAGCATCTCGGAAAGTTGCTCAAAAATCCTCATTTATTAGTAGCAACAATACTGACTGTTTTGATTGTGCCGATTTGGGCTGCAATTGTGCCGAGATGGTTAGCATGACTCCTGATTGCAGTTCCCTAGATTGTAGTAGTGCTGACTGTAGCTTCATCGATTGCGGCAGTTGCGGTAGCTAAATCTTGTTCATCCATAAATAACGATATATGGTATATGTAAGACACAGTAATCCTACCAAGGATCTGTAGATTTAGTTGCAGAGGTATAGTAGCAGTGGGTATAGTAGTTGAGAACGTCTCCAAACAATTCGGGAGTTTCAAGGCAGTTGATCAAGTCAGCCTGGAAATTAAAAGTGGTTCGCTAGTTGCATTACTCGGGCCATCGGGATCAGGAAAATCTACGCTACTACGGTTAATTTCAGGTTTAGAAATGCCAGATAGCGGCAAAATCCTGCTGACCGGTAAGGACGCTACATACCAAAGCGTGCAACAGAGGAATATTGGGTTTGTGTTTCAGCACTATGCCCTGTTCAAGCATCTGACTGTCAAACAAAATATTGCCTTTGGCTTAGAAATTCGTAAGGCACAGCCAAAGAAGATTAAGGGGCGGGTAGAACAGTTACTCGAATTGGTGCAATTGAGTGGATTAGGCGATCGCTATCCATCACAACTTTCTGGTGGTCAAAGACAACGGGTAGCTTTAGCCAGGGCATTGGCAGTAGAACCGGAAGTTTTATTGCTAGATGAACCCTTTGGCGCACTTGATGCAAAAGTCCGCAAAGATTTACGGGCATGGTTACGCCGTCTCCATGATGAGGTTCATGTTACCACAGTTTTCGTTACCCACGACCAAGAAGAAGCAATGGAAGTTTCCGATGAGGTTGTGGTGATGAATAAAGGACGTGTGGAACAGGTGGGGACACCAGCCGAAATTTACGATAATCCCACCACGGCATTTGTAATGAGCTTCATCGGCCCGGTGAATGTATTACCCAGCAGCTCAAAGATTTTTCAAAGTAGCGGCTTTGATGCACCACACCCACAAGTATTTTTGCGCCCGCAAGATGTGATTTTGGAAAAGGTTGCCAACGGTGCGACTACTGCTGCGACAGTGAGCCGATTGATACATTTGGGTTGGGAAATTCAGGTAGAATTAACTTTCGATGACGGGCAAGTGGTGATGGCGCATTTAACACGCGATCGCTTTAATGATTTAGAGTTAGAACCAAAACAGCGAGTGTATGTAAAGCCAAAGGATGCAAAGTCCTTCCCAGTGTCTTATTCAGTTTGAAGGAGGCAGGGGGCAGGGGGCAGGAAGTGATATTAGCCATCCTAAATTATTCGTGAACAATGAGATCCCCGACTTCTCTAAGAAGTCGGGGATCTTGTTATTGCGATTTTTACCAATCAGATAGGATTGCTATGTGTCTGAAATAATTAGCTACCCTTGGTTACACTATCTCCAGGGCCGGCGGTGACAATTACCAGATTTTCTGGTTTAATTAAGTCTTCAATTGCCTGTTGCATATCAGTCATAGTCACTGCTTGAATCCGCTGAGGAAACTCTCGGATTTCTGACCGTGAAAGTCCTAAAACAGCATTATCCAAAATGATACCTGATACATTACTAGGATTTGCTAAATCCACTGGGTAGCTATTGGTAATTGAGCGTTTTGCTGTGTTGAATTCAGCCTCAGTAACTCCTTGCTCGCGTAACTGTTTTAGTAGAGCGAGAGTACTGGCGATCGCTTTTTGGGCATCTCCAGGAGCAGTCTGCATTTGAATCAAGAACGGCCCCGGATTGATCCCGGCGGCAAAACCACTATATATACCATAAGTTAGACCTTGGCGATCGCGTACTTCCGTACCCAGACGGCTGGCTAAGGTATCACCACCCAAAATTTGATTTAGCACCAGTGCCGCATAATAACGCGGGTCTTTCCGAGAGATACCACTGTAGCCGATGTATGTCACAGCCTCAGCTTTACCGGGAATTACTTTGTTTAGTTGTGTCAAAGTTTGCGGAAATGGTACGGTTTGGATTTTCAGAACAGGTGGCTTACCTGCGGCTTGCCATTTCCCAAACACCTCATTTAGCAAAGTTTTTACCTTAACTCGATCAAAGTCTCCAACTATTGCGATCGTTGTGGTGTCTGGTCGATAGTGTGTCTGGTAGAAACCAAGCAAATCATCACGAGTAATAGTCTTTAAACTCTCGGCTGTGGGAAAGCTGTGGAACGGATGATTTTCAGGGTAAATTGCCTGCTGAAATACTTGTCTTCCCAAACCTCTAGGGTCATCTAGCTGGACTTTCAGGCTTGTCAGTGCCCTTTGGCGACTCAGTTCTAACTGATCGGCTGGAAAAGTGGCGTTTTCTAACACATCTGCCAGAGTTTGAATTAATATTGGCAGATTTGCTGAAAGTCCCTGACCACTAACGTTAGTTCCCTCGCGGCTAGCACTGAAGCTCAAATCGGCTCCCAAGTCTTCTAAAGTTTTTGCTAGAGTCAGAGCATTTTTAGTCTGCGTCCCATTCATTAAGTTATTTGCAGTTAGATTCGCTAATCCAGCTTTTTGATTGCCGTCAAATTCAGTACCAGCGTCAATTTGTCCACTCAGGTTAATGGTGGGAAGGTTGCGATCGCTTAACAGCAGAACCTTCAAACCATTCTTTAAGGTAAACTCTTCTGGTAGTGATTGTTTATTAGAATCTGTCTGTGATGTGGCAGGTGGCAAATATTTTGCTAGTTCTGCTGGATTTACAGGCTTACCAGGGCTGAAATTTTCCACCGTGCGACTAGAACCAGCGTTAGAACTCCCTGGTTTACCATCTGGTTGAGTCGGCTCAAAGAAGCCGATGGTTTGTTGAGCGGGATTGAGGTAAGTTTTTGCTGCTTTCTGGACTTGAGCAGGGGTAACTTTAGCGATCGCAGCCAGATACCTTTCAATAAAATGATAATCTCCTGCGATCGTTTGGTTATATCCCAGTTGATTAGCCTGACTAGTGATATCTTGGTTTCCCAAAATATACGAGGCTTGCAGTTGCGTCTTCGCCCGCTTCAACTCTTCTGAGGTGACAGGCTGCTGTTGCAATTTTACTAAAGATTCCTGGAGTACCTGGGCAATTTTCCCCAACTCTTGACCGGGAGCCGCCGTAGCATCAATTTCATACCAACCCGGTTCGATCAGTTCGGCAGCACCGCCACTCACTGAACTCGCCAGTCCAGATTCCACCAAAGCCTGATAAAGCCTAGAGCTACGTCCACCTGTAAGAATGGCATCCATCAAATCAATTGCCGGAACATCAGGATGTTTGATATCTGGCAGAGGATATACCGCCTGCAATAGTGCTGCACTTCCAGGTTGCTTGAGGACAATGGTTGCTTTTTTCGCAACAGGGGTAGACGGGGAAGCGTCAGCAATGGAAGAAGAAGGCGAGGAGCTATCAATTGCTCTCCTGGCATTATTGACTACCGTATTCTTTTTTGCTCGTTGCGATAACTTACCAAAAGTTTCTTTCACAACTTTGAGTGCAGGTTTTGTAGCAAAATCCCCGGTAATTACCAATGTGGCATTTTCTGGGCTATAGTAGGTTTGGTAATAATTCCGTACCTGCTCCACCGTGAATTTCTCTACATCGGCTTTTGTGCCTCCCACCGATAAACCATAGGCTCGATTGGGAAAAGCAGCTCGCATCACTGCCTTGCTCAGACGATAACCTGGTGAATTTTCGTATCCCTGTAACTCGGAGATCACCACCCGCTTTTCACTTGTGAGTTGTTCAGTCCCAATTAAGGAGTTTTCCATGCGATCAGCTTCCAGTGTCAGCAGTGCTTCCAATTTGTCTCGCTGCACTGTGCCAAAGTAAGCTGTTTCGTCATAACTAGTAAAAGCATTGAACTGGCTACCCAAAGCACTAAACAACCGTCCAAACTGTACTGGACGCTCATTTGTGCCTTTGAACATCAAATGTTCTAGCTGGTGAGAAATACCATTCTCTCCCTTAACCTCGTTGCGCGAACCAACTTTATACCAAACTTGCACACTCACCACTGGAGCAGTATGAACTTCTTTGGTTAGCACCGTTAAACCGTTGTCTAATACCGTTTTTTGCACTCCTTGGGTGAATGAGAGAGCAGAGACAGGTGTGACTGCTGTTGGTGTTGCAGCATTAGTGAAATTACCAGGCATTGGCACGATAGTTAAAAGAAGGCTGAGGAAAAATCCTAGAAGCATGTATGATCGCCGTTTCATAAGCAATACAAAATTTCCAAGCTTAAAATAAAACCCCAAAGGGTATTTCAAAATTTAAATCTAACTCAAGTTGCTAGTTATGGAGGGAATAAGACAAAAATGAAATCAAATCCCCTCAAAATAAATGTGGCAGGAGATGATGTGTAAACTTATTGCTGGACTACTTTTTTGCCCATAGCATATCTGGGTGCATTTGTTAAAACTACCCACGGGTTATCAGGTTCGCAGCTCGAACTTTTACAGAATATTAGAAATTATTGCAAATAGATTAACAAGCATTGCAATGTGTTCCATTTTACACGATTGTAGTAATATCTACTTGTAAAATTGGTTTGATACCTGTTGTCATCCCATTCGGGTAAGTATCTCTGTCAAACTAGCAAAAACTTTTTTAGATATGCAAACAAGAAACTTAATTGGATCGTTCACATTAGGTATGCTGTTAACAGCAATACCTGTATTATCAGCTAATGCCTCAGAAACAGTACCGAACTTGTACCAGTTTCAAGGTAAGAATGTCAGCATTAGTTACTCAACGACAAGCTTTATTGGCAAGCCCCTTTTTACCTATAAAGATAAGCAACAGACATTAAACTTTCAAGGTACTGAGCAGATCCGTAGTGTAGAAACAGAAATTGGTACATTAGTAACTGTAACTATCCGTAAGACAGTAGATACTGGCAATACCGTGTTTACTTTGATCTTACCCCGTGTAAACCTTGGAAAAAGCAACTCAGCCGCAGTAGAAACTAAGGGAATCACAACAACAAACCTCTTTTCTGTGATTCCTAAATTCAACCAGGGGCAAAGACAAACTTATACCACAATCCATTTGACTGGTACAGCACAAGCTGTCGCGTTTTAACTACACAAGGAGGATAAAGATATTAAACTTTTGCTTAGATGGAGCGGGAGCATCCCAAATGCGTAAAAACATAATTTGTCATTGCGTTCGCCGTTAGGCGTTCCCGCAGGGTACGTAACGTACTGAAGAGAAGCAATCGCAACATCCGTACTTTGCGATCGCTACCCTTGGGGAACGCCAAGGGCGGATTATTTTAATTCAGCATCGAAGGAGAGTTTATGAATAATTTTAACAGATATAGCAATCCTATCTGATTTGTGAAAATTTTCGGTGTCCAGATCCCCGACTTCGTAAAAGTTGTCGGGGATCTAACTTTTCACGAATGATTTATGATTGCTATATTTTAAAAATAGGTAATTTAGGCGATGCCTACGGCGGTAAACTACGCTGTTTCCCTCTTCTCTACAATTACCGTTTAATTTGTTTAGGAAACTTAGGAACTAACAAAGATTGTCCTAATTCACCTTGCTGATTATAGAATTTAATTTGACCTTGTTCATTACATAACCATACTTCAATTGCTTGAGCTTCTAAATACAAATTTCTTTTAAACTCCATTTCTTCCAAAGTGTTACCAGTTGATTTGACTTCTACACAAATTTCTGGTGCAATAGACGCTGAGACTTCATCTTGAATTTGAGAAAATCGTTCTTCTGAACACCAGACAACATCAGCAACTTTCACACTGTCTGATGTGTTGATAGCACATTCTGGCATTACTTCTCCTGTATTCAATAAAGATTCTAATAAACGTTGAATTCTTCCTTGATAAAAAGAATGTTTAATTTTGACTGGACTCATGATGATTTGACCCCATTTATTTAATTCAATTTTGAAGGGTAAATCTTGTAATTGTTTGTGTTCGCAAACTTCTTCCCATCTCATAGTTAATATCTGCTTAGAGTGATTGATTGAATTTTAACTGATCTATCAATATTAAAACTCACCCTCTGATTGCAGATAAGGAGAATGGAACCAAACCCACTCGTACTATTCTATGGGCAGAATACAATAAATAATATCAATATCTGGTTACACTCATTGCTATGGAACACGAAGCCTTAACAATCTGTTTTCCGCCTGACTTGCTTGCAAAAGCCAGGAAACTCAAGGAAAGCAGTGAATCATTTAATGATTTAATAGTTGAGGCTTTAGAACGGGAGATGCGACACCGCCGGGGATGGGCTGCTGATCGCAAGGCAAAGGCTGAAAACCTCTTTGTTGGTGGTGGCGAGATCGGTGCATTGTTGCGATCGCACGATTGGTCGCAAACGCCGCTAGGGGTTGTGGAAACCTGGTCGGACAGCCTAAAAACGGCTGTGCAGATCCTGTTAACAGAACTAGATCAAGCCCAGCAGCTAGAATCCGATCTGCTGCTGGGGCGCACATTAACAGATACCTTGCCTCAAGCTGCCCAAGCCGATGCGTTTCGAGTCAAGCTCACCAATGCGCTACGCCCCCTGACTGACGCTAATGAGATTCAGGCGATCGCTGCCCGAATTATGGGCGAGTCTCTAGGCGCAAGCCGCGTCATTTACATTGAAGTGTTACCAGGCGGCAAGGAGGTCATCGTTCATAAAAACTACACGAACGGCGTTGCCGAACTGAGCGGGCTGTACCATCTAGAAGACTTCGGACGCAACCTGACAGATGACCATCGAGCGGGGCAAACGGCGATCGTTCCTGATGTGGCAAACTACCCTAAATACTCAGCCAGCGAAAAGGCAAGGTATCGATCAATCGATATTGCCGCGCATATTGATGTGCCACTGATCAAGAACGATCAATTTGTCGCTCTGCTGGCGGTGCATCAGGCAAACCCTCGCCAGTGGACGGAAGATGAGGTGAAACGAGTCGAGGAAACAGCAGAGCAGACGTGGGCAGCCGTCGAGCGTGCCCGTGCTGAAGCAGCATTACGCGAGAGCCGCACCGAACTCGAAGGGCAACAGCGGAAGTTCAACGCGCTCGTAGCGGCAATTCCCGATTTTATTTACACCTTTGATTTGGCGGGACGGTTCACGTATGTTAACCGGGCGTTGCTCAATCTTTGGCAGAAAACTTTGGATGAAGCTTTGGGAAAGAACTTTTTTGACCTGGATTATCCAACGGATTTAGCAACCCGACTTCAGCAACAGATTCAACAGGTGATCGCCACGCGCCAACCGCTCAAGGATGAAACGCCCTACACTAGCGCAATCAGCACGCGCACCTATGAATACATTTTCGTACCAATTTTGGGTATAAACGGCATAGTAGATGCAGTGGCAGGCGTGACGCGAGACATCACCGAGCGCAGACAGGCTGAACTTGCCTTGCGCCAAAGCGAAGAGCAGACTCGGAATATTCTGGAGAGCATCGCTGAAGCCTTCTTTGCACTGGATGAGAACTGGCAGTTTACTTACATGAATCCATCTGCCGAAATACTACTCGATCGCACTCCAGGCGATTTAATTGGCAAGAATTTGTGGTCAGAATATCCAGGACTGATTGACAATGAATTGGCCCAGGTTTACTGGAGCGCCATGCGCGATGCCAAAGGCGGGCAAAGCCATCGTGTGGCTGCCTCAATGACCGCGTTTTACCCTGACCACGATCGCTGGTACGAGGTTCGCACCTACCCCGCCTCAAAGGGCATCACCGTTTATTTCAGGAATGTTACCGAGCAAATTCAAACTGCCGCAACCCTGCATCAATCCGAAGAACGCTACCAGACGCTGTTTGAGTCGATCGACGAAGGCTTCTGCATTATTGAAGTGCTATTTGACGAAAATGATACGCCGCTCGACTACCGCTTCTTAGAGATCAATCCCACTTTTGAGCAACAAACTGGACTTCGACAAGCAGTCGGGAAAACGGCGCGTCAGTTAGTTCCAGATTTAGAAGACCATTGGATTCAGATTTACGGTCAAGTTGCTCTAACGGGTGAACCTGCTCGCTTTGAAAATGGCTCTGTTGCAATGAAGCGATGGTTCGATGTGTATGCCTGTCGTATGGGTGAGCCGGAGGCACGAAAAGTTGCCATTGTCTTCAAAGATATTAGTGATCGCAAACTAAGAGAAGAAATTTCGCGGCAAACCGCCGAATTTAATGCTTTCCGCGTCTCTTTGACCGACGCACTCCGCCCACTTGCCGACCCAGTGGAGATTCAGGCTACGGCCAGCCGTGTGCTTGGCGAATATCTCGGCGCGAACCGTGTAGTGTACTTCGAGGTTCGCGGCGCTGATTACGTCGTTGAGTGTGATTATGTTAACAAAGCCGCAGTACTCGTTGGCAACTACCCAATTGATTCGTTCGGCCCCAAGCTGCTCGCAGCCTACCGCACTGGTCGCGCCGTGTCCGCGTCCGATGTGGAAGCCGATCCCAACCTGTCCCCAGATCAGCGAGCAGCCTACGCCGCAATTGAGATCGGTGCTTATATCGGCATACCTCTGATCAAGGGGGGCGAATTTGTAGCTGGGCTGGCAGTTCACACATCCGAGGCACGAACTTGGACACCAGACGAAGTGTCCTTGGCGGAGGAAGTAGCCGAGCGCACTTGGGCGGCAGTCGAACGCGCCAGCGCCGAAGCAGCCTTGCGCGAATCGGAGGAGAAATACCGCACGCTGTTCGATTCGATTGACGAAGGTTTTTGTCTGGTCGAAGTTTTATTCGACGATGCCGGAAAGGCAGTTGACTACCGCTTTCTTGAAACCAATCCGGCCTTCTTGAATATCACCGCGCTCGAAAACGCAATTGGCAAAAGCATCCGCGAGTTGGTGCCAGACATTGAGCCGCACTGGGCGGAAACTCTCGGAAAAGTCGTCAAAACAAGACAGCCCGAAAGGTGGGTCAACAGTTCCGAAGCAATGGGGTTCTGGTTCGATTTGTACGCTTTCCCGGTGGACGAGCCGGAACAGCACAAAGTCGCCATTATTTTCAGCAACATCACCCAGCGCAAACAAGCCGAACGACAAGTGGAGTTTTTGACCGAGTTAAGCCGAAGACTCGGCACAGTGACGGATGCAGTGGAAATCAACCGCATCGTCACGCGCGAAGTCGGAACGTTTTTGAACGGGCATCGCTGCTATTATCTCGATGTCACGCCGGACGGCAGCCAGGTAACGGTTCTACCCGATTGGCGGCTCGACGGATCGGATCTTGCCGGAACTTATGACCTTTCCCTTTTCGGCGCGAAGGAATGGTGGGAAACGGCGGCACGTTTACCGTTCGGGATTGACGACGTGAACGTGCATCCGTGGACAAAGGATTTCGCCGACAATTACACGCTGATCAATCTGCAATCTTACGTCATCGCACCGTTTGTCCATGAAGGGCGTTGGGTAGCTTCGATCGGAGTCAGTTCCAACAAGCCGCGCCATTGGAAGGCGGATGAGATGTTGTTGCTGGAAAACGTTGCAGCGCGTGTCGCTCCGCTGATCGAACGCGCCCGCACCGAAGCAGCCTTGCGCGACAGTGAAAACCGCTTCCGCATGGCGATCGAAGCTGCCCAATTAGGCACCTGGGACTGGAATCTGATCACCAACCAATTGATTTGGGATCAGGGTTGCAAAGCCATGTTTGGCTTACCACCAGAAGCCGAGAGCAGCATTGAGGTCTTTTTTGCCGGACTGCACCCCGATGATCGCGAACGACTAGAACAGGTGGTGCAATGGACTTTGAATCCAAAAAGCAGCGGCAAGTATGAGGTAGAATATCGCACGATTGGGATTCAGGATGGGATTGAACGGTGGATTGCAGCCAGAGGACAGGCTTACTTTGATGCTGCCAACAATCCACAACGCTTTGTCGGCACTGTACTCAATATCACTGAGCAAAAACACATTGAGGCAGAACGAGAACAACTTCTTGCCCGCGAACAAGCTGCAAGAGAGGCAGCCGATCGCGCCAACCGCATCAAAGATGAGTTTTTGGCGGTGCTGTCCCATGAACTGCGATCGCCTCTCAACCCGATCTTGGGCTGGACGCACTTACTACAAAACGGCAAACTGAGCGAAGCCCGTAGAGCTGAAGCCTTGAAAATTATCGAGCGCAATGCCAATCTACAGACGCAACTCATCGAAGACTTGCTCGACATCTCCCGCATCATGCAGGGCAAACTCAGCTTAACAGCAGCTCCGGTCAGTTTGACTTTTGTGATTTCTGCCGCAATGGAAACGGTGCGTTTGGCAGCAGAAGCAAAAAATATTGCGATCGCGCTCGATCTTGACTCCGAGATCGCTCCGATTTCTGGCGATGCAGCTCGCTTGCAACAAGTGATGTGGAATTTGCTTACCAATGCAGTTAAGTTTACACCCCACAGCGGACAAGTAACCGTTGAACTGCGGCAACTCGACGGGGTAGCTCAGATTCGGGTAATCGATACTGGTAAGGGCATCAATCCACAGTTTTTGCCCTATGTATTTGAGTATTTTCGCCAAGAAGACGGCTCAACCACACGCAAATTTGGCGGGTTGGGATTGGGGCTAGCGATCGTCCGGCAAATTGTAGAAATGCACGGAGCCACAGTCACAGCAGAAAGTCAAGGTGAGAATCAAGGCGCAACTTTCATCATCCAATTGCCCCTCATGCAGCAAGCAACATCGATGCCTGCGGCAAGAGCAAAGCTCAACGCATCCGAGCCAATCCACACCCAGACAGAAGCAGAAGTGCCTTTAGACGGCGTTCAAATTTTGCTGGTGGATGATCAGCCAGATACCCGCGAGTTTCAGGCATTTGTCCTGGAACTAAGCGGGGCAAATGTGACAGCCGTCGCTTCTGGCTTAGAAGCTTTGCAAGCTCTAGAGCAGTTCACTCCTGACGTGCTAGTAAGTGACATCGGTATGCCTGAGATGGACGGCTATATGCTGATGCAGCAGATTCGCTCTCGCCCACCGAATCAAGGAGGAAACATTCGGGCGATCGCACTGACTGCTTATGCCGCAGAAATTGACCAACAAAGAGCGCTTCAGGTAGGATTTCAAACTCACATTACAAAACCTGTAGAGCCAGAGAAGTTAGTCAGGGCAGTAGTTAGTTTAGTATCGTAGGGTAGGCAATGCCCACCCGACAAAGTTGCTAAAATTTCACATCTAAAGCACGTACCAAAAAAGCCCATTTGTCTGCGGCTTCTTCGATAATTTTAGCCGTGGGTTTACCTGCGCCATGTCCTGCTTTAGTCTCAATTCTAATTAACGTTGGCGCATCACCTGTGTGAGCCTCTTGTAAAGCGGCGGCAAATTTGAAACTATGAGCAGGGACAACGCGATCGTCATGATCGGCTGTGGTAATTAAGGTTGCTGGGTAAGCTGTGTTTGGTGTGATGTTGTGTAATGGTGAATAAGCATACAGCGCTGGAAACTCTTCTGGATTATCCGCAGAACCATATTCGGAAGTCCAAGCCCAGCCGATGGTAAATTTGTGGAACCGCAACATATCCATGACGCCGACTGCTGGTAAAGCTGCACCAAACAAATCGGGACGTTGCGTTATACAAGCACCCACTAATAAACCGCCATTACTACCACCTGCGATCGCCAGCTTCTCAGTCTTAGTATACTTGTTAGCAATCAACCACTCAGCAGCGCCAATAAAGTCATCAAAGACATTCTGCTTTTTATCTTTTATTCCTGCTTGATGCCATTCTTCGCCGTATTCTCCACCACCACGGATATTAGGCATAGCATAGACACCACCCATTTCCATCCACACCAAAAGACTCACAGAAAAACTAGGTGTCATTGAAGCATTAAAACCGCCATAAGCATAGAGATAAGTAGGGTTATTTCCATCTAATTTAATACCCTTTTTGTGCGTTATAAACATTGGTACTCTAGTACCATCTTTGCTGTGATAAAAGACTTGTTTTGTCTCGTAATCATCAGGATTAAAATCTACCTGCGGCTGGCGGAAAACCTCACTTTTTCCTGTCACCATGTCGTAGCGATAAATAGTGCCTGGTATGGTAAAGCTGGTAAAGCTATAAAAAGTTTCAGTATCATAACGCTTGCCCCCAAAGCCTCCGGCTGAACCGAGTCCGGGTAGTTCTATCTCTCGAATAAACGCACCTTTGAGGTCAAAAATTTTGATTTGACTGTGAGCATCTTTGAGGTAATCAGCAACGAACTGATTATTAAGTATACCGACACTTTCCAAAGTTTCCGCAGATTGGGGAATAATTTCTTGCCAATTTTCGGATGCAGGGTTTTTCGTGTCAATCGCAATCACCCTTCCCCTTGGTGCATTTAAATCTGTGCGAAAATAAAACACGCTATCATCATTATCTATAAAGCTGTAATCTGCCTCAAATTGGTTAATTAGTTCTACAACTTCCGCATTAGGGTTAGTTAAATCTTTGGAGAAAACCAAATTTTTAGAGTCAGTTCCTAGCCAAATTGAAATTATTAGATAGCGGCCATCTTCAGTAACGCCACCACTAAAACCCCATTCTTTTTGGTCAGGACGATGATAAATTAGTACGTCTTCTGATTGGGGTTTTCCTAGTTGATGATAGTAGAGTTTTTGATAATAGTTGACATCTTCTAATCGAGTTTTTTCATTTGGTTCATCGTAGCGACTGTAGAAGAAACCTTGATGATCGTGTGTCCAAGATGCACCAGAAAATTTAATCCACTTCAGATGGTCTTGGAGGTCTTCACCAGTTTCAACATCGCGTACTTTCCACTCTTGCCAATCAGAACCAGAGGAGGATAGACCATAAGCTAAAAGTTTACCATCTTCGCTAATCGACAATCCTGAAAGAGCAACAGTGCCATCTTCTGAGAGTTTATTAGGATCGAGTAAAACTTGGGGTTGGTCGTCGAGGGTTTTCAAAGTGTAAAGGACACTTTGATTTTGCAGTCCGTCATTTTTGAAATAAAAGTAACGTTCGGTGGAACCGTCTCGCAGAGATTCGCCTTCTTTAAAAGGAATACCGTATTTTTCATAATCCCAAAGTTTGGTGAGGCGCTGTTTAATTTTTTCTCTAGCAGGAATTTCACTCAGGTAGGCAAAAGTAACTTGATTTTGTGCCTCAATCCAAGTTCTTGTTTCTTCAGAGTCAGAATCTTCTAACCAACGGTAAGGATCTGCGACTGAAGTACCGTGGTAATTATCAGCTTGATTGCTCTGATGGCTGGTTGGGTAAGTGAGAGATTTTTCAGAAGAAGGCATAGTCTTAGGTCAAAGTGCTTTTTTACATAGTACAAACATAGACTCAAGACTTGGGGTTCATTTCCCTTTGTATCGCGCACAATAATTTGATAAAGAAGTTTTCTGTATATTCAGACAGGAATTCGTTGTAATGCTTGATATATTAGGATTGAGAAAAAGATTATACGGAAAGTTTCCGTATAATAAATAGTTGGGCGGCATGGAACGAATGAACGACTATAAAGACTCAATGCAGAACTCCCTGAAGCTCGGATTCTTCATCCAGCCCGTCCACCCGCCGTCCCGTTCCTATGGGGACGTTCTGGGCGAGGATCGCGAAGCGGTCGTGCTCGCCGACCGGCTCGGCTACCGCGAGGCCTTCATCGGCGAGCATCTCGTCGACTCAGCCGAGACGATCACCTCGAGCCTCGCTTTCATTGCGAATCTCGCCGATGCGTGCCCGTCGATCACCTTCGGTACCGGCGTGCTTCCGCTCGCCAACTACCACCCGGCGATGGTGGCGGCGCAGGTCGCGATGGTGGACCACCTGGTGCAGGGTCGATTGATCCTGGGAGTCGGACCCGGCGTTGCCGGTGACGCAGAAGCCATCGGAGATTTGGGCTCAGACCGAAATCGCAAGACCCAGGAGGCGCTCGAGCACATGTGCCGGATCTGGAGCGAAGAGCCGCCGTACCGGATCGAAGGCAAGTTCTACCGGACCACCACGGAGCGCTCGCTCGATCGGAACATTGGAGTGGGTGTCGCTGTCCGACCGCTGCAAGAGCCCCATCCGCCCATCGCCATCACCTCGATCCGACCGGACGCTCAGGGACCGCACGCCGCGGGAGCGCGCGGCTGGTCCGGAATCTCGGCGACCTACGTGGGTGCGCACGTCATCCGGGCCCACATTAAGAACTACCTGGAAGGCCGGCGATCGGCGGGACTTTGTGCCGATGCTTCCGGGTGGCGCGTGGCGCGCAGCGTTTTCGTGGCTGATGACGAGACCACGGCACATCGCTACGTGCATCGCGAGGACGGCGCGCACGACTTCTACTTCCACGTCATGAGGACTAAGCTCGCGAAGGCCAGCGCGCTGGACGTCATGCGCGACTTTCCCGACCAGCCGGATTCCGAGCTCTCTACGAAGCGGTGCATCGAGCGTCTCGTAATCGCGGGAACCCCCCAGAGTGTCGCGGACCAGATTCTTGCATTCCGCAACGAGGTCGGCGCGTTCGGCACACTGCTCTACACGGGCCACGACTGGACCGATCCAGCGCTCGCCCGGCGCTCCATGGAGCTCATGGCGAACGAGGTCTGGCCCCGGATTGATCGGGCCGCGCATGGGACGACACCAAAAGGTCAAACTGACGGCTAATAAAGAGTTTTAGCCTTAACCCAAGCGTATTGAGCTTTAATCGAGGTAGAAGCGTGTAGAATTTTGCCTAAAATCGAAATCTTTTGGTTGATTTAGTTAACGAGTTTCTCTCCTTTGAGCATTCGCGCCGCAGCTTCAAGTAGAGCTTCTTCGAGATAAGGCTTGGTAAAGTAGCCACTAGCACCGAGTTGAGCGGCAATTTGTCTGTGCTTGTCTGCACCGCGCGAGGTGAGCATTGCGATCGGTAAGTGGTTAAGGTTAGAGTCTTTCTGGATGCGAGAGAGTAATTCCAGACCATCGCAACGGGGCATTTCGATGTCGCAAAATACGATATCGCAAGGCAAACCGGAGCGGAGTTTATCCCAAGCTTCCTGACCATCACGTGCCTGTTCTACGCGATAACCTGCTTTGTTAAATGTCAGCGATAGCAACTCTCGGACTGTAATTGAGTCATCGACAATCAGCACTGTCGGGTCAATCTTCGCGGGAGAGGTATCTGGAGGAGTGAGTTTTTGTTGCCAAGAATTGCCACCAGTTTGTGTAGAAATCCGTCCTTGGAAGATATCAATTATTTCTAGTACGTCAGCAATGGGCATAATCCGACCATCACCCAAGACTGTAGCACCAGCTACACCAATTGGCTTAGGTGCTGGCCCTTCAAATTGCTTAATTACAATTTCTTGTTCGCTTAACACCAAGTCAATCTGTAGAGCAATTAGGGTATTTGCCGATCGCACCACAACCACAGAAACCATATCATCATCTCTGGTGCCGCCATAGACATTACCGCGACTGATTTGGCGATTGAAGGTTAAAAGTTCCTTCAGGGGTCGGAATGGTAGCACCGTATCGCGCCAGGAAATAAATGATTGCCCATTGGCATCATGCTGAATATTTTTGACTGGTATATCTAGCGTATCTTCTACACCATCCATTGGGAAGGCGATCCTGGCGCGATCGGAGACGCAGCAGAGAGCTTTACAAATACTCAGAGTCAGTGGTAAACGAATGGTGAAGGTAGTTCCCTTGCCAAGAGCAGAATCGGTGTTAACTGTTCCCCGAATTTCGCTAATTTCGGAGCGCACTACGTCCATACCCACACCACGACCGGAAATTTCATCTGCTTGGTCTTTAATCGTAAAACCAGACTGGAACAGCAGATCGTAGACTTCCAGCCGAGACATCGCTTTTGCCTGCGCTTCTGTAATCATGCCAATCTTTACCGCCTTAGCCTTAACCCTTGCGGAATCGATACCTGCGCCATCATCGCCTACGGAAATGATCGTTTGGTTGCCTTGGTGAAAGGCACGGATAGTAATGATTCCTACAGGTGGTTTACTAGCAGCTTGTCTCTCTTCTGGCGTTTCAATACCGTGAGCGATCGCATTATTCAGCATGTGAGTCAGCGGATCGGTAAGATGATCCAAAATCATCTTGTCAATTAAGGTATCGCCACCTTCGATCACCAACTCTACTTGTTTGCCACACTTGATAGCGTTGTCGCGCACTCCTCGCCGCCAGCGATCAATAGTTTGAGCAAAAGGAACCATTCGCGCTCTAGTTAATCCCTCTTGCAACTGGGTGGTTACTTGGCGGAACTGCCTGGCGACTCGTTCGGTTTCTTCGGTAACAAAATCAATGTCACTAGCCGACTCACGCACTCGTACAATCCGCTCAATCATCTGCTGTGAGAGTGTATGGAAGGGAGTAAAACGATCCATTTCTAGCTCGCTAAAACCCCTGTCAGCATTGGAATCAGCGCTTTGTAAGCCCGGTTCTTTCTTTTTGCGTCCAGCTAACAGAGACGCTTCCAGTAGCGATCGCTCGTACAACTCCTGCATCCTTGCACCCACATCTGAGAGTTGTTGTACCTGAATCAGCAAGTTATCTAATGACTGTCGCAGTCGTTCATGATCCTGCTCTAAGGTATTGCGGTTTACCACCAACTCCCCAACTAAATTACTCATATCATCCAGTTGCTTAACCGGAACCTTCATCGTTTCTTCAAATCTCGCAGCCCGACGAGTAGAGGGGCCAGTAGTTTTGTTGGTGTTCGATTTTACTACAGTTGAATGGGATATTGTTTGATTCGCTTCTGCCAGCAACTTCTCTAAATCACCAAATTCATCTTTTATGGCTGGTGATGGAATAGCATTTTTAGCTTGGACTGGTTGAATGTTGAAAGGCTGGCGTTGGCGTAGCCCGTCGTAGACATAGCTGTTGTTATCTGTACTTAGCAATTCTTCCAGGGCAGCAAAATCTACTCCTGGTATCTTCTTAGCTTGGGGGATGGGTGCTACGTCCTCTCCTAATAATGCTGCCAAGTCTGCAAATTCATCTTCTTGAGCAACTATTTCAGTAGTTTCTGTAAACGATAAATTATTTTCAACAACTGTGTTTCCTCTTAGATCAAAGGTAGTTTCTAGATTATTATTTTCCTCAGTCTCTAAAACTTCTGGGCTTGTCTGGACTGAATCTGAAGTTTCCCCAAAACTGACGGTTTCTGATAGTTCATCCACAGTATT